>NZ_JBHUBB010000027.1:0-130441 GCF_042789485.1 Streptomyces sp. NPDC056835 | reverse complement strand
CCCCTTAAAAAAATTAATTACACACGCGCCCGCCCCTTTTTGCGCCCCCCCCAGGAAAACCCGCGCCGCGGCCCCTTAATTTCCCCCCCCCGCGGCTCCGTCGTGGAAATACGCTCAGACGTCCTGGGAAGTGGTCAGACCGTCTCGGGCAGCTCGTCGAGCCCTTCGGCGACCAGCTTCGCCAGCCGGTCCAGAGCGATGTCGGCGCCCTCCGCCTCGGAAGCGAGCACGACCTCCTCGCCGCCCTGCGCGCCCAGGCCGAGCACCGCGAGCATCGACGCGGCGTTGACGGGGTTGCCGTCGGCCTTCGCGATCGTCACCGGGACGCCGGTGGCCGTGGCGGCGCGGACGAAGATGGAGGCGGGACGGGCGTGCAGGCCCTCGGCCCAGCCGACATTGACGCGGCGCTCAGCCATGGTGTTGCCCTTCAAGTCTCAAAAACGATGTCTAGACCAGCGTCTCATGGGCCGCGCGGTGCACCCGTTCCAGGGGTGTGACCGAGATACGCGCCAAAGGGGCAACGGAATGATCTTGAAGCCCTGATCCGCTCGGAGCTACGTGCGGCGACGTGCAGCGGGGTCGCGTTCGGCGACGTGCCGAGCGACCGAGTCGACGCCGGGCCGTGCGTATCGCTCCAGAGAGCGGACCGAGGCGTGGCGGGAGCGGGCCAGCAGCATCGGGGTGGAGGTGCCGTCTTCCGCGCCGTGCGTGAGGGCACTGTGCCGTAGCCGGTGCAGGGTCCAGCCGTCCAGGTCCTCGATGTCGTCGGGTGAGGCGAGGGGGTTGGCCAGCAGCCGGGTGTTCTCCTCGAAGATCTCCTCAGCGCGGCGGTAGGAGAGCCGGGCCCGGCCGGTCTCCGGGCACACGTCGAGCGTCGGTGTTCCGGCCGGCGCCTTGCGGTCGGTGAGGAACAGCGGGCCGCGGGTGCGGCGGGCGATGAGGCGGGGCAGGAGCTGGGCGGTGCCGGACTGCCAGTGAATCCACTCGGTCGCCCCGCCCTTGGCGGTGATCTTCCCCCGCTTGTCCTGCGGGTACAGGTCTTCCACGTTCAGGCACAGCACCTCGTCGGCCCGTGCGGCAGACTCGTAGAGCATCTTCCACTGCGTCTTCTCCCGCAGCGCGACGTCGAGGCGCCACAGGGCAGCGATCTGATTCTCCGCGAGAGCCCTGGTGCGGTCAGGCGGTGCCGGCCGCCGCTCGATGCCGATCGTCGGGTCGCCTTCTATCCAGCCCTGGCGCTGCCACCAGCCGATCGCCTTGCGCGCGATGGACAACTCCCGGTTGACGGTGTCGGCGTCCATCTCGTCCTTACTGCGGCACCGCGCTGACGAGCCGTCAGGCGCACCGGAAGTCCGATAAGCGGAATCACTGCTGCCGATGATCGCCGTGCCCTCGGCCCTCGCGCCCGGTTCAGCCCTCGGCGTCACCCTGCTACTTGTCCGTTCGTCGCGGTTACACGAGAACGGGGCCTACCTGGCGGCCTCCGGATCGGCGGACTGCGTGTCTCCCCTCTCCACGCGGAAGGGGTATGTCCTGGCTGCGGTGAACGCGTCGTGGATCGGCATGATGAGCGAGGTGAGGCGACGGATGTTGGCGTCGCCGATCGGCGTCCACAGCGCCGCGCAGTGCTCGTCGGTCTCGACCTCGATCTGCTCGCGCGCCGCGATGCCGGCATCGGTAGCGGTGCCGTCGGCGTTGAGCCAGCCGCGAGCAACGAGGCGTGTTGTTGCCGCAGCCACCTCCTCGTCGTCCCACAGCCGGGTGGCACGCGCGATCGCTTCCGGGAAGTGACCTGTCGCGGTTTGCAGAACGTTGCAGTCACACGGCCCGAGGTCGTTGGCGGCGAGCACGGTGACATGCGCGTCGCCGCGCCACTCGCGCAGCACCGTGATCTGCTGCCATAGCGCGACGAGCGGATCGGCTGGGAGGGGGACCGAGGCGTTGGCGGCAGCCATCGTCTTCCCGGCGTAGTCGGCGCTCGCGACGACCGGGGCGATCAGCGATCGTGCCTCGGCGATCTGATCGGCGGTGAGGCTCACGTCGACGCGCTGCAACGCACGATCGACGGCTGCGAAGCGAGCGGCCTGCCACTCCTCTGGCGTCGCTGTGTCCCACACGCCTGCCATGACCTGCACCGACCGCGGGCTGAAGTTGTAGAAGGCCGCGAGTGTGACCTGCCATGGGACTGCGCCCATCGGGGCTGACCGGAACGCGAAGTACGCCGGTGCGTACTCGGTTACGCCCAGCTTGGCGGCCTCTTCCGGTGCCTCGGGGATGAAGTAGACGAACAGGTGGGTCGCGTTGATGGTGAGGCTGACCTCGCGGACGGCGTTCAGATCCATGTCAGCGCGAGCGAAGGTGCTGGCGAGACGCATCTCGGTGGTCTCCCGACAAGTGGAAGGGGCAAGATCGTTTTTGGTGCATCCGGTACGTCAGGACGGCTCTGGCGCGGTGATCCGTGCGGAGATCGCGCCGAGTTCCTGCACTTCGATCCGGACCGTGTCTCCCGGTGCCAGGTAGCGGCGGCGGCCGGACAACTCCTGGATGCAGCCGGTGCCCACGGGGCCGCTGGCGAGGATGTCACCGGCTCGCAGCGAGGTGCCGCGCGACGCGTGCGCCAGCATCTCGCCGAACGACCAGTGGATCTCGTCCCAGCTGCCGCCGCCGTAATGCTCATCGTTGACGTACCCGTCCATCCGCAGGGCATAGCCTTTGCCCGAGCGGTAGGGCTCCAGTTCGTCGGGGGTGACGAGGAACGGGCCGAGGCTGGTCGAGGCGTCCTTGCTCTTGGACGGGCCGTACACGAACCCCATCTCGCTCGCGGAGAAATCGCGTGCGCTCCAGTCGCAGTAGACCAGGTAGCCGGCTATGTGATTCTCCGCGGTGGCGGCGTCAAGGTTCGAGCAGTCCCCGGCGATCACCGCGGCGACCTCGACCTCGTAGTCCCACAACTGAGCGCCCGGGGCGATGGGGACCTCGTCGTGCGGTCCCTTGATCGCCGCCGGGTTGGAGAAGTAGAAGAGCGGATACTCGTACCAGACCGGGCTGACCCTGCCGTCGCCAACGGCTGCCTTACCCGCGTTACTGATGTGACGTTCGAACGCGGCGAAGTCCCGGACCGCCGGGGGCACCGGTATCGGCGGCAGCAGGTCGGCCGTAGCCAACTCGACGATCTCAGACGGTTCTCTGGTTGCCGCGGCCTCCAGCCCGCCTTCGGCGCGCAGTAGCTTCAACAGGCCCAAGCCCACGGCGTGGATCCTGTTGTCGTGCACCACGCCGCAGCGCGTGGAGCCGTCGGCGGAGTGGTAGCTGACCCACTTCATCGGGCAAGCACCTCCCGGGTGTAGTCGTAGAGCCGCCGCGCGTCGGCGAGGGAGGATGCCTGAGGGTCCAGGGGGACGGCGCTTCCCTCGCTCACGGCGACGGGGTGGCCCGGGGCGCCGGAATCCAGGAACGGCAGGATCTCCTTGACGGCGGTCTCCACGGATTTACCGGTCGCGCGAAGACAACCGATCTGCGCGGCCTCGGCCTCGTCGTAATCGCCGGCGAAGCTCGTGGCGACGGTGCCGGGGAAGGTGTTCACGTACCGGATGGCGGGGTGACGGCCGACGAAGTCGACCGCGAGCGCAGCGTTGAGGATCCCGGCCTGGATCATCGCGGTGAGGCCGTGATACTGCGTCCGCTGCTGAAGGTCGTCCCAACGTGGGGGCCCGAAACGCCCGGCGCCGCCGAAGTTGAGCACGACCGGATCCGCGGCGCGGCCGAGTAGGCCGGCCAGGCCGTGGCTGAGCAGGAAACGGCTGAGGTAGGTCAGCGCGAAGTTGGACTCCAGGCCGTCGGCGGTCTCCCTACGCCTGGAGCGCTGGAACCGGGCACCCAGGACAAGGACGTCGATCGTGTCGAGCTCGGCGGAGAGCCGGTTGATCAGCCGCCTGTTCTCGTCGATGAGCTCCAGGTCGGCCCGGATGAACCAGGCGCCGGGCTCGGCCTTGGCCTTGTCCGTCCCGACGACCACGACCTGGTCCCCACGCTCGAGGTAGATACGGGCGAGGCCGCGCCCGATGCCGTCCGTGCCCCCGGTGATCACGACCGTCTTCATGCGGCCACCGTCCGCGCGAACTTGACGATCTCCTCGACGAACAGCTCAGGCTGCTCCAGGGCGGCGAAGTGGCCGCCCGCGGGGATGTCGTCGTTGAAGTAGCGCAGGTCGTGATAGGCGCGCTCGGACCAGATGCGCGGGGTACGCGTCAGTTCGTCCGGGAAGACGCTGACCCCAACGGGAAGGTCCAGCTCGGTCAGAGCGAGCGGCTGCCGGGCGTACTCCCAGTACAGGCGGGCGGAGGAAGCAGCGGTGCCGGTGAACCAGTACAGGGAGATGTGGTCGAGGATCTCGTCGGGGGTGAGGGCGTCGGGCCGGGCCCAGTCGAGGAACTTCTCGTAGATCCAGGCGGCCTGCCCGGCCGGGGAGTCGGTCAGGGCGTAGCCGATGGTCTGCGGCCGGGTGCGCTGCACGACGTGGTATCCGGAATGGACGGCGAAGAAGCGGCTGCCCTGTTCGAGTGCGGCCTTCTCCTCAGGGGTCGGGGCGTCGCCGACCGGTGGTGCGGCGAGGAACTCAGGGAAGTTGACGTGGATCGCACGCAGGCCCGTCAGGCGCTGCGCCCCCATGCGGGTCGCGACGACACCGCCCCAGTCGCCGCCCTGGGCCAGGTAGGAGTCATAACCGAGGCGCCTCATGAGCACGCCGTACGCGCGGGCGATCCGGTCCGGGCCCCAGCCTGTCGAGGCGGGTTGGTCGGAGAAGCCGTAGCCGGGCATCGAGGGGACGACGAGGTGGAAGCCGTGCTCGGTGAGCGGGCCGACGGTCTTGAGGAACTCCAGGAACGAGCCCGGCCATCCGTGCAGCAGCAACAGGGGGGTGGCGTCGGGGCGGGGTGAGCGTACGTGCATGAAGTGGAGGCCGAGACCGTCGATGGTCGTGCGGAACTGGCCCAGCTCGTTGAGCCGCCGCTCCAGATCGCGCCAGTCGTACCCGGTGGCCCAGTACTCCAGCAGCCCCTCAAGGCGCTCCCGCTGCACCCCCTGGCTGCTGTCCGGCGCTGTCTCCCGGCCAGCAAGGCGTACCCGGTGGAGCCGGTCCTTCAGATCCTCCAGGGCACTGTCCGGAATGTCGATACGAAACGGTGTCACGCTGTCCGATGTCATGGTCACCACGGTGCGGCCGCGACGAGCGCGCAGTCCAATGATTGTTCCGACACATGTAATACAGGCTGCGTATAAGGCCAGCTAGAGTGGGGTGGTGTCCGAACGCTTCCCCGCACCCGTGGACCTCGACCTCCGGCTGGTGCAGTGCTTCACGGTGGTCGCCGAGTACCAGCACTTCGGCCGTGCCGCCGAAGCGCTGCACACCACCCAGCCGTCGCTGAGCCGGCAGATCCGCCGCCTCGAACAGCAAGTGGGCGTCCGCCTGCTCGACCGCACCACGCGCGGCACCCGGCTCAGCGAGGCCGGCGAGGTTTTCCTGCCCCGGGCCCAGGGGGTGCTGCGCGCCGCGGTCGAGGCGATGGCCCGCACCCGGGCCGCGGCCCGGCCCAGCAGCATCACCATCGGCTACACCAAGGGGCTGGTCATCACTCCGGCCGTGCGCGCCCTGCTCGACCGCAATCCCGATGCCGAGGTCCACACCCGCCTGCTCGCCTGGAACGACTCGCGCGGCGCGCTGCTGGAGCACCGCGTCGACGCGGTGGTGACGCGCCTGCCGTTCCCCACCGACCAGCTGCGCGTCACCGTCCTCTACGACGAACCGCGCGTACTGGTCGTGCCCCGGGACCACCGTCTGGCCGGCAAGGAGTCGGTCACCCTCGGCGACATCGCCGACGAGCCGATCCCCCACGTACGCCAGTCCGCCCCGTTGCTGAACGCCTACTGGCGGCTCGATCCCCGGCCCGACGGGCGGCCCGCGCCCGACGGCCCCCTGGTCGAAGCCCTTGAGGACAAACACGAACTCATCGCCGCCGGGCAGGCCGTGGCCATCGGGTCGCCCCTCGACCACGCGACCGGCCTGCATCCCAGCCTCACCACCGTCCCGTTGCGTGGGGTCGAACCGAGCCAGGTCGTACTCGCCACGCGCACCGGCGACCGCAGCCGTCTGGTCACCGCTTTCCGCAAGCATGCCGAAGCTCTGCTTACCGGAACCCACCGTGCAGGACCGATCCGCACGACATGATCAGCGGCAGCTCCGCCCGCATACGCAAGCGATCATGGCCCGTGCCTGGTCTGCCGCCACAGCGTCCCGGCGAGATCGGGGATCTCCTCCGGGGACGTCCTGCGCACCGCTGAACTGGACGACGCCGAGCGGGCCGCGCTCGATCAGGGCATAGACAGTACGGCGCGGTCAGGGCTGCACCTCGCGCGTCAGCACCACACCCGGTGTGCACCGCGCTCACCGCGCCCGATGCCAGCCTTTCGACAGCACCCCGGCCATCCTGATACAGCGCAAGACCCGCCGCGAGTACGACCGGTCGGCGGACATCTCGTGCACGCGCTTGGCCAGGATCTCCGCGTCCTGGGTGTCGGCCGCGAACTGGCCGAGCACGGATCCGTCCGGGCAGGAGATGGGCAGCACCGCGGCGGCGGGGCCCGGCCCGACGCCGTTGGAGACCTCGTTGAGGGCGTGCAGGGCACACGCGAGTGCAGGCCCCGCGGCCGGAGAGCCGTCCTGCGCGCAGGCGGCGCTGATTCAGCGTCCGTGCTGCTCAGCGGGTATGGCGGGACTCTGTTGCTGTCTGGTCGGCCGTGCTGGCCGGGTTCCGGGGATGACGGAAGGTAATCCCATCCAGGACGGGGCCGAGGGGGCTTCACCCGTACGTGCTGCACGTCCTGGACAGTGCCTCAGTGACTCCAGATAACGAAGCCGAGCCGGGTCGGGCCGGACTTGTTCGCGACTAGGTCCCAGTCGCTACCCACCGGCGTCCAGCACGCCACCACGTCCTCTGGCGACCACTCCCGGCGCATGAACGCTCCCTCCCCTCCGCCGACTACTCGTTCGGCCTAACGAACCGGACGGACATGAAGCATCGGGAGGGCAGAAGAGAGCGGCAGCTACTTTGCACCGGGGGTCAGAGATAGGAGACCGGGGCCTCGTCATCCTGATCGTGGCCATGCTGATCATCTGGGGCGCCTGCTACGCCACTGGCCAGGTCGTCACCCACGACCAGGACCTCACCGGCGCCACCGCCAAGACCGTCCTGGGCGGCTCCCATCTGGCGGGTCTCGCCCTGGCCTTCGGCCTCATGGTCGCCGTCCGGCGCTACATCGCTCCCACCCGCGCCTGATGGGATCTATCGGGTCGTGAGTAAGACTCGGTAGGTGGCCGCCAGTAGGTGAGCACTATCCCCGCCGGAGCCGTTCGAGCTCTGGTGTCAGACCGTGCCCCTGCTGGTCCGGCCGGGAGGCCATGACTGCTGATGGGATGGCGTGCCCGCCGAGCTGTTCGGGCGTGAGCACGGATCCATCAGGGCGCGAGCTGTGTCTTCCGCAGGCCGCACGCACGAGTTCGTCGAGAGGTTGGAGAAGCGGGTGCTGTTCGTCGGCGACGACTGGGCTGAAGACGGGGGTTGAGGAACATCGGAACGAAAACCGGCGCTGAGCCTTGATCGGCCCTGGTGGGCGGCTGACGGATCGTCGGCGGCCGGACCCGTCTGAAGTCTTCCCGCAGATAACGCCCTATTATCCGCGGCATCGCTGATCACGACCTGCGGCGACGTTCTCGGGGCCGTGCGTGAAGCGGCCCCGTTATCTGTGGCAAAGGGGGAAACGGTGCCCGCCGTCGTACGACTGCCCCTCGGGAAGGCGTTGACCGTCCGCGCGGCGGCCGACGTGTTCCTCGACTCGCTCGACAACGCGAACACGCTCCGGTCGTACGGAATCGGCGTCGGCAAGACCGCCGAACACCTTGGCGAGGCCCGCCCGCTCGCGACCGTCGCGGACGACGAGATCGGCGGCGCCCTCGAACAGCTGTGGGGCGAGGCCGCGGTCAACACGTGGAACGCCCGCCGGGCGGCGGTGCTGTCCTGGCTGGGCTGGTGTGCCGAGCGCGGGTACGACGGCCCGGCGGTCCCGGCCTGGGTGAAGCGGATGCCCCCGCCGGACTCGGAGACCCCGGCCCGCTCGAAGATGGCCGTCGACCGGCTGATCGCCCGCCGTGACGTCCACCTCCGGGAGAAGACGCTGTGGCGGATGCTCTACGAAACCGTCGCGCGGGCGGAGGAGATCCTCGGCGTCAACATCGAGGAGCTGGACCTTGCCGCCCGCCGGGCCCCGCTGAAGGCCAAGGGCGCGAAGCCGCGCACCCGGCGCCGCGGTGCCCCGCGCGAGGACTACGTCCTGGAGCCCGTGTACTGGGACGCCGGCACCGCCCGCCTGCTGCCCCGGCTGATCAAGGGCCGCACGCGCGGGCCGGTGTTCGTCACCCACCGCAAGCCGGGTCCCGGCAAGGTCCTCGCGCCACGTGACGTGTGCCCGGACACCGGGCTGGTCCGGCTGTCGTAAGGCCAGGCCCGTGCTCTGCTCGACGCCCACACCGCAGTCGGCGAGGCGCCGGGCACGGGCCGGGACCTTCACGAGTACCGGCATTCGGGCCTCACGCACCTCGGCGAAGCCGGGGCCAGCCTGCCGATGCTGATGGCGAAGTCCCGGCACAAGAAGCCGGAGAACGTACGGCGCTACTTCCACCCCTCGGCGGAGGCGATCGCCGAGGTCACCTTCTTGGTGCGGGACGGAAGAGTCATCGAGGAGGTGGAAGGTTCTGGCAGTGGGTCGGTACAGAGCCGCGTGGTGCGCCCTATTCTCCAGATGGACCTTCCATTTATCGATGGCGTGCCGATGGCTACCGCTAGCCGCATCACGGTCGAGGAATTTGGCTCCTACCGCGCGGTCAAAAGATTCTTCCAGCAAAGCCTTACAGATCTCGATGGAGCCGTTCAAAGTGACCACATGGAGCACGAACTGCGCAAGATCGGGAATCAGCTGGAAGGCGAGATCAGGCGCATCCAGTCGCAAATGAATGTTGCCCGCAGAAAGCGTGCGATCTCGGTCACTGGCGCAGTCATCGGAACTGTCGGAGCCGTGCTTGTCGCAGTCTATGGGCCAGCGATGACGGCGGCGCTTCCTCTCTTCGGTGCGGCCGGGGCCGGTGGGGTTTGGGAAATCATCCATAATGCCGCAGAGAACAGCCCGAGGACACTACGCGACGACCAGTGGTATTACATGTGGCTCATGGCGAAGAAGAGCAACTCGTACACCGTCTGAGAGGGCAGTGCCCCATCCGGGCTTGCGACATCCGGAAGCCCTCGACCACGAACTCCCCGAATTCACCGTGCTCGCGGCCATGTCCGGCATGGAGCGCGGGTACATCCTCGACCGCACTCTCGAAGGCCACGAGAGCGCACGGAAGCGCGGCAAGACCATCGGCGGCGCCGGGGTGACCGACGACGACATGCTGTCCATGGCCCTCCATTCGCGCGACCAGGAGATGAGCTTGCGCGACATCGCCAGGCGTCCTCGCCATCACCAGCGGCGCGAAGAGGGGTGGCCAACACCCCTCGCCCGCCACCGTCATGCGGATGCTGCGTGAACACGACGAACAGGCCGCCATAGCGGCGGGGTGTGATCATCTGGCCTAGTTTGCGGCTTATGTCTGAGCTAGGACTCCAGGGCCGTGACGCCGTCTACGACCGCCCCGCCTGCCGTCAGTGACCCGTCGCAGTGAAGGTTGAGCGATCCTCAACGAAGGTTGAGTGATGTGGTGGCTGGAGCGACGTCGGGCTGGGGCGTCTGCGCTGCGTCTTCCGAACGCAGCTCTGGCGGACGGGGCGGGAGGGGCCTCGGGCCGCTCCCGCCGTCGGTTCTCCAGGGCCGAGTCCTACTGACTGGATGGTGCTGCCTGGCGAGGCGCCATCGCCGAGAACCAGCGCAGGCCCGGTGTGATCGTTCCGACCAGTGCGACGGCGCCGATGCAGAGCAATCCGCCGCTGACCAGGGCTGTCATGCCGGAGGTGGCGCCCGCGACGAGACCGCCGCGCATGTTGCCGATGTCCGGACCGGCTTGTCCGACGATCTGTTCGGCGGCGCTGACACGGCCAAGGAGCTCGTTCGGGGTGTGCATCTGGACGATGGTGCTCCGGGAGACCACCGAAACGGTGTCGGCAGCGCCGGCCAGGGCCAAGAAGGCCAGACCCGCCCACGGGTTGGGCGACAGTCCGAATAAAGCGAGTGCCGCGCCCCATGTGGCTGATCCGCCGAGCATCACCAGGCCGGGGCGGGACAGACGGGTGAAGGTCCCGGAGAAGAGGGAAGCGGCGACGCCGCCGACTGCGATGGCCGTGAGGAACAGCCCGAGAGTGCGTGGGTTGTTGCCGAACCGCTCCGCGTTGATCAGGGGGAACAGGCTGATCGGCATCGACAGCACGGTGGTGGCCAGGTCTGTGAGGAGTGCTCCGCGGATGACGGGAGTGCGGACCAGGAAGGCGAGGCCATCCAGTGCGCCCCGCAAGCCGGGCCGGGCGGGCTCGTCCCCCGGGCTCATCCGGGGCAAGCCCAGCGCACCGAAGATCGCCGCAGCGAAGGTGAGCGCGTCGATCAGGTAGCAGCCGGCGACGCCCAGCCCGCCCACCGTCAGGCCGCCCAGCGCGGGTCCGATCAGCATGGCGCCCTGGAAAGCGATCCGGTTCAGTGCCAGCCCGGCCGCAAGTTGCTCCTTGGGCAGAAGGCGCGGGATGAAGGTGCGTGACGCCGGGCCGCTGCCGGCGACGAAACAGGATTGAACCGCGACCAGCAGCAGTACCCCCGCGGCCGGGAAGTTCCCGAGGAAGCCCTGGAGAGCGAGAACCAGCGAACAGACGGCTTGGCCGCTGGTCGTGATCAAGTAGAACTTCCGCCGGTCCACGCGGTCGACGACCGAGCCGGCGAAGAGTCCGAGGACGACGAGTGGAATGGCTTGGGCCAGGCCAACGGCGCCTGTCCAGGCGGTGCTGTCCGTCATTTTTCCAGACCTGGAACATCACAGCGACGAGCGTCATCTGGCCGCCGAGCCCAGAGAGAGCCCCGCTGATCCACAGCCGTCGGAACGGTGGTGACGTCCGTAGCGGGGTCACGTCGAGCAGTGCGTGCCTCACTTCCATGCGGGGTCCTCCGCCAGCTTCTCGGCGATCCGGTCGTGGAAGCTCTTGCGCTCCAGGGCCTGCTCAATGTCGGTGACGACCCGGGTAAGCGGGTAGGGGATCTCGGCCTCGATATCGGCGATGGCGGCTTCGGTCGCCTGCCACTCCGCAGCCAGGCGGCCTACGATGCTGCGGGCGTTGTCCGTGAGCGTCACTTTTTTGCTGCGCGCATCATCGCCCGGGACGGTCTGAACCCAGCCAGCCGTGCGCATCGCGGCTACTTTCTGGCTGAGTGCAGAGTGGGTTCGGCCGACTGACTCGGCCAGTTCGGTGATGGTCATCGGCCCGCAGGCGTGCAGCCGGAGCAGTTCCATCACGAAGTTCGTCTTGAGCCCGTCGATACGCCCCTCGGAGTAGATCCGGGCGATGTCCGCGTCCATCGACGCCTGGAGAAGCCGTAGCGGCCGCCAGTGGCTCTGCTGGGTGGGATCGGGTGCATGTTCCTCGGTCACGCCTAGCATCTTAACAGTACTTATATAAGTACTGTTGCGTGTTGGTGGTGGCTCCGTGACCGCGCCGAACCCGCCGGCCTGCATCACCTGGGCCTTCACCAGGGCAAGGACCGCCGGGGAGACGCTGCCCTCAAGCCGCGTCGCGACCTCGTCCACCGGCGCCTCCTCGTCCAGGCCCCTGAAGGGCCTGGCGGACTTCGGCGGTCATGGCCGCGGCCTTCTCCAACGCCTCCTGGGCCGGGCCGCCCTCGTCGATGTGCTTGAGCACGGTGCGGTAGTTCCCGATCAGGGACTCGACGATCTCCCGCTCGGCGAGCCGGATCTCCTCCAGCTCCGCCTTGGCCTTCTTGATCTTCGTCGCCACGCGCTTGCGGAACATCGTCGCCAGGTCGTCGCGCACCCGCATCCTGGCCTTGTGCGTCAGGGCCGCGACCAGTGCGATGCGTTTGACGGGGACGAAGTCCCGCAGCTCCGAGGCGTCCGCCGCGTCCGCCTCCCCGGCGAAGTCGGTGATCTTCCCCGCGGCGACTCCGTCCATCCACACGTCGGCATCCCGTTGCCCCTTTGGCGCGTATCTCGGTCACACCCGTGCCACCCCCGGTCGGTCCTCCGCCCCGACCCCGGACCTGTCCCGGGACCCGGGCCGTGGAGCCGCCCGCGCCGTAGGCTTTGCCCATGGAGACGCCGTCGGACCACGCGTACCCCGACCACTGGGAAGCGGACGTGGTGCTGCGCGACGGAGGCACCGCGCGGATCAGGCCCATCACCACCGCCGACGCGGAGAGGCTGGTCAGCTTCTACGAACAGGTCTCCGACGAGTCGAAGTACTACCGGTTCTTCGCCCCCTACCCGCGCCTCTCCGACCGGGACGTGCACCGCTTCACCCACCACGACTACGTGGACCGGGTGGGGCTCGCCGTGACGGTGGGCGGCGAGTTCGTCGCCACCGTACGGTACGACCGCATCGACGAGCGGGGGCTCCCGGCGACCGCGCCCGCCGACGAGGCCGAGGTCGCCTTCCTCGTCCAGGACGCGCACCAGGGGCGCGGTGTCGCCTCAGCCCTGCTTGAGCACATCGCGGCGGTCGCCCGCGAGCGGGGCATCCGGCGCTTCGCCGCGGAGGTGCTGCCCGCCAACAACAAGATGATCAAGGTGTTCCGGGACGCCGGATACACCCAGAAGCGCAGCTTCGAGGACGGCTCCGTCCGTCTCACCCTGGACCTCGAACCCACCGCCGAATCCCTCGCCGTGCAGCGTGGCCGCGAGCAGCGCGCCGAGGCGCGCTCGGTGCAGCGCCTGCTCACACCGGGCTCGGTCGCCGTCGTCGGCACCGGACGCGTACCCGGCGGTGTCGGCCGCACCGTCCTGCGCAATCTGCTCGAAGCGGGCTTCACCGGACGCGCGTACGCGGTGAACCACGCCTTCGCCGAGGACCTGCGCGAGGTCGACGGCGTCCCCGCCTTCCGGTCCGTCGCGGCGATCGGTGACCCTGTCGACCTCGCGGTACTCGCCGTACCGGCGGGGCGGGTGCCGGAAGCGGTCGCGGACTGCGGACGGCACGGCGTCCGGGGCCTGGTGGTCCTCTCCGCCGGTTACGCGGAGAGCGGCGCCGAGGGCCTGGAGCGCCAGCGCGAACTGGTGCGGCAGGCTCGCTCGTACGGGATGCGCGTCATCGGCCCCAACGCGTTCGGGATCATCAACACGGCCGAGACCGTCAGGCTGAACGCCTCGCTCGCGCCCGAGCCGCCCGAGCGGGGCCGTATCGGACTGTTCACCCAGTCGGGAGCCATCGGCATCGCCCTGCTCTCCGGGCTCCACCGGCGTGGCGCGGGCCTGTCGTCCTTCGTCTCCGCGGGCAACCGCGCGGACGTCTCCGGCAACGACATCCTCCAGTACTGGTACGAGGACCCGGACACCGATGTCGCCCTCCTCTACCTCGAATCGATCGGCAACCCGCGGAAGTTCACCCGGCTCGCCCGGCGCACGGCGGCGCTGAAGCCGGTCGTGGTCGTCAAGGGCGCGCGCCACAGCGGCAGCGCGCCGCCCGGCCACGCGGTCCCGGTCACGCGTATCCCGGACGCGACGGTCTCGGCGCTGCTGCGGCAGGCCGGGGTGATCCGGGTCGACACGGTCACCGAACTGGTCGACGCGGGCCTCCTGCTCGCCTCCCAGCCGCTGCCGGCCGGCCCGCGCGTGGCGATCCTCGGCAACTCCGAGTCCCTTGGTCTGCTCACCTACGACGCCTGTCTGACGGAGGGCCTGCGTCCCTCGCCGCCGCGCGACCTCACCACCGCCGCGACCCCGGAGGACTTCCGCGCCGCCCTCACGACGGCCCTGTCCGACCCGGTCTTCGACGCGGTCGTGGTGACCGCGATCCCGCACGTGGGGGAGACCGGCACGTCGGACCCCGCCAACGGCGGCGCCCTGGGCACCACGCTGCGTGAGGCCGTGGCGAGCGCCCCGGGCAAGCCGGTCGTGGTGGTCCACGTGGAGATCGGCGGCCTGGCGGACGCGCTGGCGGCGGTGGAGGGCAGCGCGCGGGGCCCGGCCGCGCCCACTCCCGGGACCACGCCCCCGCCCCCGCGACCGGCCGGTGAAGCCGCCGCCCCCGCCGCACCACCCGCCCCCGCTGTACCACCCGCCCCCGCCTCCTCCGGCCGGATCCCCGCCTACCCCGCCGCGGAACGCGCCGTCCGCGCGCTCGCCGAGGCCGTCCGGTACGCGCAGTGGCGACGGCAGAGCGCGGAGCCCGGCAAGGTGCCCGAATCCCTCGACGACACCATCGACCAGAACGCGGCCGCCGCGCTCATCGAGCGGCTGCTCGGTGACACCCCGGACCGCCACGGCGTCCCCCTCGGCGCCGCCGACACGCGGGAACTGCTCGGGCTGTACGGCATCCCCGTACGCCCCACCCTCCCCGCGCCCGGCCCCGACGACGCCGTCGCCGCGGCGAACAGGCTCGGCTACCCCGTCGCGCTGAAGACCACGGCACCCCATCTGCGCCACCGCTCCGACCTCGGGGGCGTACGACTCGACCTCGCCGACGAGGCACAACTGCGCCTCGCCCACCGCGAGCTGACCGAATCCCTCGGCGGCCCCGCCGAGCTGCGGCCCGTCGTCCAGGCCATGGCCCCGCGCGGCGTGGACACCGTCGTACGGGCCGCCATCGACGCCGCCGCCGGGGCCGTGCTCTCCTTCGGGCTCGCCGGAGCTCCCTCCGAACTCCTCGGCGATCTCGCCCACCGGCTCGTACCGGCCACCGACCGCGATGTCGCCGAGCAGATCAGATCCATCCGCTCGGCGCCCCTCCTGTTCGGCTGGCGCGGCTCCACACCGGTCGACACCCCCGCCCTGGAGGAGCTGCTTCTGAGGGTGTCCCGGCTGGTCGACGACCACCCCGAGATCGTCTCCGTCACCCTGGAGCCGGTGGTCGTCGCCACGCGGGGACTCACCGTCCTCGGCGCGAACGTCCGTCTCGCACCGCCGCCCGCCCGCGACGACCTCGGCCCGCGCCGGCTTCCCAGCTACTGATCGAAACCTGGGGCTCCGGCCGGATGACGCCCGTACGGGGCGTCTCCGGCAGCCATCCGGCCACCGTAGGATGGAGCCCATGGCGAAGACCGGTACGACGACCCAGGGGCTGCGCACGGCGATCGAGCGCAGCGGCTACTACCCGGCTCTCGTGGCCGAGGCGGTGGAGGCCGCCGTCGGTGGCGAGCCGATCGCGTCGTACGTGGTGCATCAGGAGACCACCTTCGACGCCAATGAGGTACGCCGGCATGTCACCGTCCTCGTCCTGACGGCCCACCGCTTCATCGTGAGCCACACCGACGAGCAGACCGCCGACTCCAGCTCCCCGACCCCGTACGCCACCACCTCCACCGAGTCGGTCAAGCTCGACCGCATCTCGTCGGTCGTGGTCAGCCGCGTCGTCGCCAACCCGGAGTCGTACACCCCCGGCACCCCGCCGCGTGAAGTCGTCCTCACCATCGGCTGGGGCGCCGTCTCCCGGATCGATCTGGAGCCCGCCGCCTGCGGCGACCCCAACTGCGAGGCGGACCACGGCTACACCGGCAGCTCCACCGCCGACGATCTGAGCCTGCGTGTCAGCGAGGCCGGTGACGGCCCGGACACCGTCCGCCAGACGCTCGCGTTCGCCCAGGCACTCTCCGAAGCCACCGCCGCCGGCACGGCGCCCGGCCGCTGATGGCCGCCGAAGCCCTCTGGCAGGACCCCGTCCCGCTCGCCCTCGACTCCGCCCCGCTGCCCGAGTACGGCAGTGGCTCGCTCGCCGATCTGCTGCCGACGCTCGCGGCCGGCCAGGGCGTACCGAACCTGACCGCGGCCATCCCTGAACTGACCCCCGCCGACCGGAACTGCGTCTTTCTGATCGATGGCCTCGGCTGGGAACAGATCACGGCACATCCGGACGAAGCGCCCTATCTGACCTCGCTGCTCGGCAGCTCGCGCGGCAACACGGGACGCCCCCTCACCGCGGGCTTCCCGGCCACCACCGCGACCTCTCTCGCCTCCGTCGGTACGGGTCTGCCGCCCGCCGCCCACGGCCTGCCCGGCTACACGGTCCGCGACCCCGCGACCGGCGCGCTGATGAACCAGCTCCGTTGGAAGCCCTGGACCGCGCCGCACGTCTGGCAGCCGTACCCCACCGTCTTCCAGCTCGCCGACGCCGCGGGCGTCCACACCGCCCAGGTCTCGTCGCCGACCTTCGCCCACACCCCGCTCACCAAGATCGCGCTCAGCGGCGGGACCTTCCTCGGCCGGCTCTCCGGCGAGGAGCGAATGGATCTGGCCGCCGACCAACTCGGCGCGGCGGACCGGTCGCTGGTCTACACGTACTACAGCGAGGTCGACGGCAAGGGGCATCGCTTCGGCGTCGACTCCGACGCCTGGCGCGGTCAGCTGATGTATGTCGACCGGCTCGTCCAGCGCCTCGCCGACCAACTGCCGCCCCGGGCCGCCCTCTACGTGACCGCCGACCACGGCATGATCGACATCCCCTTCGACGAGGAGTCGCGCATCGACTTCGACGAGGACTGGGAGCTGCGCGCCGGAGTCGCGCTGCTCGGCGGCGAGGGCCGGGCCCGCCATGTCTACGCCGTACCGGGCGCCGAGACCGATGTGCTCACCGTCTGGCGCGAAGTGCTCGGCGAGCGTTTCTGGGTGGCGAGCCGGGACGAGGCGATCGCGGCGGGCTGGTTCGGACCGCCCGGCGCGATGGACGAGCGGGTGTACGGCCGGATCGGCGATGTCGTCGCGGCGGCCCACGACGATGTGGTGATCACCGCCTCCGTTCAGGAGCCGCACGAGTCGGCGATGGTCGGGATGCATGGTTCGATGACCCCCGTCGAGCAGCTTGTCCCGCTCCTCGAAGTACGCTCTTAGCGCCTGACGGACCGCTCGTCGCGGTTTCCGGGCCCTCCTCCTGTCACCGAAAGGCCGTCACCCCCTCATGCCAGAGCTGGTGTTCTTCTCCGGAACGATGGACTGCGGAAAGAGCACCCTCGCTCTTCAGATCGAGCACAACCGTTCCGCGCGCGGGCTCCAGGGCATGATCTTCACCCGCGACGACCGCGCGGGCGAGGGCAAGCTCTCCTCCCGGCTCGGTCTGGTGACCGACGCCGTCGAGGCCGCCGAGGGCTTCGACTTCTACGCCTATCTGGTGGACCGGCTCTCCAAGGGCGGCCGGTGTGACTATGTCATCGCCGATGAGGCCCAGTTCCTCGCCCCCGAGCAGGTCGACCAGCTCGCGCGGGTGGTGGACGATCTGGAACTGGACGTCTTCGCCTTCGGTATCACGACCGACTTCCGCTCCAAGCTCTTCCCCGGATCGCAGCGGCTGGTGGAGCTGGCCGACCGGGTCGAGGTCCTTCAGGTGGAAGCGCTCTGCTGGTGCGGCGCGCGGGCGACGCACAACGCGCGGACGGTCGGCGGCGCCATGGTGGTCGAGGGAGCGCAGGTCGTCGTCGGGGATGTCCACCAGAACGGGAACGAGGTCGGGTACGAGGTGCTGTGCCGGCGCCATCACCGCCGCCGGATGACGAGCGGTTCTGTCCGCGCCGGCGCGCTCTCGCCGGACGTCCTGCCAGTGGCCTCTGGCTGAGGTTGTCGGCCGAATAGGCCGTTGGTTCACCGTGCGGTGGTCCGCAGAGCCCGTGCGGGGTCACTGGGCTCCTTCAGGGACTGCGGACGCTTCGGGGGTGGGGAGTTCGCCGCCGCACGTGGTCCGGCCGAAGGCGCCGGTGGCGGTGGCGCGTTGGACGTGCTTGCCACGTACGGCCAGGGTGCAGCTGGCCGTGCCGCCCTTCTCGCCGAGGGTGACGTTGACGATCGGGGAAGCGCCGAGCGGAACGCTCACGGTCTTCCTCCACGGCAGGCGGGCGCCGGTGACGACGTCCGCCTTGTCGGCGCCGGCCCCGCGGTAGGAGATGTCGGCCGCGCCCTCGCCGAGCACCTCGTAGGTCACCTCGGCGGTGGACGTGGTCGGCCGCTTGTCCGCCGGGTCGTCATCGGAGTCGAGGACTCCGTAGGTGACGAACGCGCCGCATGCGAGCAGCACGGCCGCGGCGACGGCGATGCCGCCCCGGTGGACGCGGCGGTCGTCAGGGGTCTGGGAATCCCCTGTGGCGTCCGGGGTTTCGGACTTACCCGGTCCTGCCGGCTCTTCGGTCGTCGGCATGGCCGCACTTTCTGTCGATGTGAATTCCGCCTGGGTTATACACCATCGGATTCAACGAATGCCAGGCAGCGGAAAAGTCCGGCAAGGCGACCCCAATCGCCATGATCCGATAAATGAAATGCCCTAAATGTGCGAACGGTTGACGAAGCGTCAACTCGCATGGTCAGAATCCCCTCCGCCACGATCGGCTCACCTTTGACGAGGCCACTTCTCCGTATGCGGGTGGTGGCCTGGTTCGGCATGCCTTGAGGTGCTCCGGTCGAGGTCAGGTCCACCGTGACCGGCGACGGAGTGCCCGCGCAGGCACGGCGATGCGCCTCTTTCGCCTGGGTGCGGGATGGGTGCCAATGAAGGGGATGGCGTGAAATTGAGATACGGGCGGGCGATAGCCTGCCTCGTGGTTTCGGCGGTTGCCGGGACCATGCTTCCACAAGTCGCTTATGCGGCACCGGTTTCAAATGATAACGGCAAGGGTATTGTCGATACCTTCGCGAGCTGGTTCTCGGAGGACGACGACGAGTCGGGCGGGCCAAAGGAGCCGTCGACCGGTGGGACTCCGGTGCTGCCGAGCCGGGAGAAGCTGCCGAAGGGCAAGGCTGCCGGGAAGACGAAGCGCGTTGCGGAACTGACGGGCAGTCGTACGGCGAACGCCCGGTACTGGAAGATGTCTGACGGCCGGGTGCAGGCCGAGGTGTCGGCGGTGCCGACCGGGTATCGGGCGGGGAAGTCGTGGAAGGACATCGACCCGACGGTCATCCCGACCGGCACCAAGGGCTTCGACTTCGCCAACACGACCAACGCCGCCAGTAGTTGGTTCGGGTCGGACTCCGACAGGCTGCTCCGCTTCGAGTCCGGTGACGGGCATGCTGTGACGCTGGGCCTTCAGGGCGCGGGCAAGCTCACCCCCGTCGCCAAGGGCGACACCGTCACGTACAAGGACGCCGTGGCCGGTGCGGACCTGTCGTACCAGGTCGGTCCGGGCCGGGTGAAAGAGAACATCCTCCTGGACCGGAAGCCCACGGGCCCGGTCTCCTTCACCTTCACGCTGGACGCCGGCGGGCTGACGCCGAAGCCGGGCGAGGACGGCTCGGTCTCCTTCTACGGCGAGGCCGCGAATCCGGTCCTGGTGATCCCCGCGGCGTTCATGACGGACACCAGGAAGGACGCCCAGTCGCCGTACGGGGTCTCGCACAGCAAGAAGGTCACCCAGAAGCTGACCAGGGCCGGCAATGGCTGGAAGCTGACGGTCACGCCCGATGCGAAGTGGCTGGCCGCGCCGGAGCGGCAGTACCCGGTCACGATCGATCCGACGATATCCATCGCGCCGACGCCGACGACGGCGCAGGACGTGATGATCTCCTCGGACGGTCCGGGGTCCAATTACGACGACAACTGGCGGCTGTCGGTCGGCAACACCTCCACGGGTTCGTCGCGTGCGCTGCTGCGGTTCCCGCTGACCGGCGTCCCGGCCGGTACCAAGCTCGACTCGGCCAATCTGAAGCTGTACTACGACCAGACACACACCACCGGTGACACCGAGGTCCAGCTGGAGGCGCACCGCGCCACCCAGGCGTGGACCGAGGACCAGGCGACGTGGAACAGCGCGAACACCCTCACCGGTGAGCTGTCGGGCACGGCGGTCGTGGTGGATGACGGCGACACCGGACGGACGGCTGCCGTCGGCGCGTGGCCGGCGTCGGGGAACACGGCGTACACGCAGTACGCGGTCAACCAGGATTACTTGTACAACAAGGACTCGGTCGCGGGTGACACGTACACCTGGCAGCCGAGCCTTCCGGAGGACGGCACGTACCAGGTCGAGGCGCACAACGTGCCGGCCTCGGACCGCGCCACGAACGCCCCGTACACCGTCACGTACGACGGCGGCAGCAAGGCGTACAGCGTCAACCAGCAGGCCGGCACGGCCGGTGTGTGGAAGACGCTCGGCTCGCACCCGTTCAAGGCGGGCACCCTGGGCAAGATCGTTCTGGGTGACGGTCCCGCATCGACCGCCACGTCGGTCATCGCGGACGCGGTGCGGTTCACCAAGGGCGGCGTGGTCACCAAGCAGCCGGGCGAGCTGAACACCTGGCACACCTTCCCGGTGACCAAGACGGTCCAGCAGTGGATCGACGGGACGTACACGAACAACGGTTTCGTGATCAAGGCCGGTGACGAGTCCGCGAACGGCCCGAAGGGCGGTCCGCGGTACGAGGGCAGTGAGTTCGGGTACGGCGGCGAGTCCGCCAACTACCCGCGCCTCGTCATGACCTTCGGGCGTCAGGGCGTCGACCTCGCCGCCCCGACCACGATCCACGACACCGGCGCGAAGCTGAACTGGTCGACGTACCAGGACTCCGATCCCGTCGGGATCGGTGACAACATCGCCGAGTACCAGGTCCACCGCTCCATCAGCCAGACCTTCACCCCGTCGGCCGCCACCCTCGTCGCGCCCGTCGCGCCCGCGGTGACCTCGTTCACGGACACGAGCGCCGTGCCGACGAAGGCCGAAGACCCGGACCCGTTCGGCCGCGCGTACTACTACATGGTCGCGGTCAAGACAAAGGACGGGCAGGTCATCGCCGCTCCGACGCAGTTGGTACGGCTGCCGAAGGCTGGACGGACGACCAAGGTGCTGGACGCCGCGCAGGACACCACACTGTCCTCCGCCCGACCCACGTCCACGCACGACACGATCGACGACGGCGGCCCGAAGAACTGGCTCAGCGTCGGCAACAACTCGGCCACCTACGGCGACACCCGCGCCGTGCTGAAGTTCCCTGCCCTCGGCATCCCGACCACGGCGCGGGTCCTCGACGCGAACGTGCGGCTGTGGGGCACGCAGACCGCGACGGACACCGCCGGAGCGCGCTACGAACTGCGGCCTCTGACGCGCGACTTCGACGAGGCCGCGGCGACCTGGGCCAAGGCGAACGCGACCACGAACTGGACCACCGCGGGTGGTGACTTCGGCACGGTGACGGCCGACACCGGGGCGAAGACCAACGACCCGGCCCGGCACGACTGGAACGTCACCTCGCTCGCCCAGTCCTGGGTGACGACTCCGTCGTCCCAGCAGGGCGTGATTCTCAAGATGGCCGACGAGGCCGCCTCGCAGGAGCGGACCCTGTTCCTTTCCTCCGAGGGCACCGAGCCACGGCTCCACCCCAGGATCGTGGTCACCTACATCGACTCGACCACCGAGTCGACGTACTACGCGCCGCAGACCCCGGCACGGATCACCCCGAACAGCGACCACACCGTCGAGTTCACCCTCACCAACACCACCACGTCCACCTGGAAAGCCGGCACCCACGCCCTGAGCTACCGGTGGGCGCTCCCGGACGGCTCCGACGTCACCACCGGCGGTAACCAGCTCCAGACCGCCCTGCCCGCCGACCTGCTGCCCGGTGACTCGGTCACCCTGCGGGCCGGCCTCCGCGCCCCCATCAACTCCGGCTCGGGCAACAAGCGCACCGAGTACGTCCTCACCTGGGACGTCCGGGACACGGTGGCGGGTACCTGGCTGTCCGGCGCGGGCGGCACAGCCGGACTCCAGCAGAACGTCACCGTCGAGGACCCGACCTCGGACCAGCTCGGCCTGGAGAAGTACTACTCGTACAACGGCACGAACACCGGCGCGGGTTCGTCGCTGATGAACAACACCGCCGCCGGGAACAGCGTCTGGCAGTACAACGCTCTCAGCAACCCGGGCCGCGGCCTGAACACCTTCGCCCGCTTCGCCTACAACACCCAGGACACCTCGGACACCGTCGCCGGTCACGGCTGGTCCGTGCAGGCCGCGGGGCCGATCCGGCTCGGCGCCCCGCTGGACTTCCACCCGAACCCGAACCCGCGGGAGGTCCGGCTGCCGGATGGGGACGGGACCACCCACACCTTCCGACTGCGGGACGACGGCACGTGGAAGGCGCCGGCCGGCGTCCACTTCCGGCTCTCGGCCAAACCGGGACTGGACTGCACCCCGGCGAAGGACCCCATACCGGACGCCTGGACTCTCACGCGCCCGGACGGCACGCGGTTCCTGTTCGGCTGTGACGGCTACCAGACGTCCGTCGTCGACAAGAACGGCAACACCCAGACGTTCACGTACGAGGAACGCAAGTCCAACAACAAGCCGACGAAGTTCCTCAAGTACATCACCGACCCGACCGGGCGGGAGACGCTCACCGCCGCTTACTACACCAAGGCGGACACCAGCAGCCCGAAGATCATCGACCACCTCAAGTCGATGACCGACGTCTCGGGCCGCACGCTGGCCTTCGAGTACTCCGACAAGGGACTGCTGACCAAGCTGACCGACGGCGCGGGCTCGTCCCAGCCGAAGGTCTTCGGCTTCACCTACGACGCCGAGCAGGGCAACAAGAACGTCAAACTGGTCGAGATCACCGACCCGCGCGGAAACGCGACCGGCCTCGACTACTACTACCCGGACGAGGGCGAAGACCCGAAGTACCACTGGTGGACCCAGACCCTCACCGACCGCATCGGCGGCCGCACCGAGTTCGCCTACGCCCCGGACACGGCCAATACCCGCTTCACGTCCGCGGTGGTCACCGACGCCGAGGGCCACAACACCACGTACGTCACTGACGACTTCGGGCGCCCGGTGCGGTCCGTCAACGCCAAGTCGCAGCAGACCGTGCTGGCGTGGGACGCGGACAACAACGTCACCCACATGGAGGAGAACAACGGAGCCGTCACCGCGTACTGCTACGACGCGCTCACCGGCTACCCGCAATGGAAGCGCACCGCGGAGAACAACACGGGCGGGGCCCCGCCGCAGAGCGACTGCGCGCCCGGCAAGTACCCGGCCGACGCCCAGAAGTTCGAGTACGCCAAGCGGCTGGACGGCTACTCCTCCGACCTGTCCCGCAAGACGTCGCCGCAGGGCCGCGCCTGGCAGTTCGGCTATGACAACTTCGGCAACCTGAAGTCGGTCACCGACCCGAAGGGCGTCTCGACGCCCGCCGAGGGCGACTACACGACTCGGTACGAGTACGACGCCCACGGTCAGCTCACCAAGTCCACCGACGCCAACGGCCACTCCACGGTGAACAGCGAGTTCGACCCGACCGGTTCCCCGGCGAAGATCACGGACGCGCTGAACAACAGCTCGACCTACGAGTACGACGAGCGCGGCAAGGTCACCCGGACCACCGACCCGCTGGGCACCCGCACCACGCAGACATACGACACGTACGGTCGGCCGGAGGTCAGGACGGTACCGAGGGACCAGGCCGAGAACGACCTGGTGACCGTTCCGGCACCCGACTACGACGCCAACGACAACGTCACCAAGGCGATCTCGCCCACGGGAGCGGTCTCCACGGCGGTCTACGACGCGGCCGACCAGATCACCGAGGCCACCTCGCCGCAGGACTCGCCGACCGCGCCCCTGCGCCGGACCGCCTACACCTACGACAAGACCGGTCACCTGAAGACGACCACCGAGCCGAAGGGCGTCGACACGCCCGCCGACCCGGACGACTACACCACCACCCAGAACTACGACGAGATCTACCAGCTCGCCTCGGTGGTCAACGCCGTCGGCGAGAGGATCACGTACTCGTACGACTCGGTGGGCAACAACGTCAAGGTCGTCGACCCGAAGAGGAACCGGACGGCGGACCCCGACGACTTCTCGTCGAAGATGACCTACGACCTGGAGCACCGGGTCACCTCGGTCACCGACCCGCTGGGCAATGAGACGCGCCGCGCCTACGACAAGGACGCGCTGGTCGTCGTCGACACGGACCCCGACGGCAACACCACCCTGTCCAGCTACGACGAGCGGGGCCGCAAGGCCGAGGTCAAGGTTCCGCACTCAAGCACCGGCGGCGACACCACGTACCGGACCACCCGTTACGAGTACGACCAGGTCGGCAACGCCACCCGGGTGATCACCCCGCGCGGCACGGAGACCGAGAACGCCGACGACTTCACCAAGCGCACCGAGTACGACGCGCTGAACCGGCCGGTCAAGCAGTACCTGCCGTACAACCCGTCGGACACCCGCTACAACGACCCGAACGTGTACACGCAGACGTTCTACGACGCGGCCGGCCGCGTCACCCGGACCTCGCTACCGCCCTCGGAAGGCCAGACGGTCCGCAACGACACCGAGTTCACCTACTACGACAACGGGTGGACCAGGAGCTCCACCGACCCGTGGGACATCCGGACCAGCTACGAGTACAACGACCTGGGGCTGCAGACCTCCAGGACGCTGAGCTCCGCCGGCGACTCCGTCAGCCGCACCATGGGCTGGAGCTACTACCCGAACGGCAAGCTGAAGGAGAAGACCGACGACGGCGTGCCGGTGGGCACCGCGGTGCCCCTCGTCGACAACTCCGACATCCAGCACACCGGTTCCACCGGCACCTGGACCACGGCGAGCCTCAGCGGGCAGCAGGGCTTCGACCACCGCGTGCACGCGGCCGGCGGCGGGACGGACGCGTACTCCTGGACGCTGAACATCCCCAAGAACGGCAAGTACACCGCCTACGTGAAGTTCCCGCAGGTCGCGGGTGCCAGCAAGACCGCCAAGTACAAGGTCACCCACACCGGCGGAAGCACCGACAAGACGGTCGACCAGACCGCCGCGGCGGGTACCTGGGTCAGCCTCGGCACGTACGACTTCACCCAGGGCAACGCGGCGAAACTGGAGCTGTTCCAGGCCGCCGACGGCAAGGTCGTGGCCGACGGGGTCAAGCTGGTGCGCGACCTGACCGGCGACATCGACGCGGAGAAGCACCACTTCCGCTACGCCTACGACCTCAACGACAACCTCTCGCTGATCGACGACCTGTCGCCCGGCGCCGAGGTCGACAAGTACACGATCTCCTACACCGGCTTGAACCGGGTGTCCCGGGTCACCGAGACCCTGGCCGGCCAGGAGAAGACGAACACGTCCTACACCTACGACCCCAACGACCAGCCCGAGACGATCACCCACCCCGACCAGTACTCGAAGTACACCTACGACCTGAGGGAGAAGGTCAAGTCGGTCTCGGTGGGCACGTCGCCCACGGACACCGACCCCAAGGTCACCTCCTACGCCTACACCGACCGCGGTGAGGTGCTGCGGGAGACCAAGGACAACGGCAACACCGTCGACCACACGTACTTCCTCGACGGAACGGTGAACACCAGCGCGGAGAAGAAGTCCGACGGCACGCTCGTCGCCTCGCACGCCTACGTCTACGACGCCAACGGCAACAAGGCGAAGGACACGGCGAAGAAGATGAACGCCGACAACCACTCGGCGTACCTGGAGTCCACCACCGAGTACACCTACGACCCGGTCGACCGGATCTCCAAGTCGGTGAAGACCGGCAACGGCGCCGCCACGGAGACGTTCGTCCACGACGACAACGCCAACGTCGTCCAGCAGACCGTCGGCGGCACGCCCACGGACTTCCGGTACGACCGCAACCGGCTGCAGACGTCGACCACCGCCGGGTCCGTCACCTCCTTCAACTACGACCCGCTGGGCCGTCAGGAGTCGACGTCCCACGACGGGCAGGTCGTCTCGCGCAGCATCTACGACGGCTTCGACCACGTCACCGAGTCCCAGCAACGGGACGCGGACGGCACCATGAAGTCGACGAAGTACACGTTTGACCCGCTCGACCGCACCTCGTCCAAGACCGCTGACGGCAAGACCACCGACTACCGCTACCTCGGCCTCTCCCAGGAGGTACTGACCGAGGAGGTGGCCGGCAAGCTCACCAAGTCCTACCAATACAGCCCGTGGGGCCAGCGCCTGTCGCAGGTCAAGCACAACGAGAACGGGACAACCGAGGACGCGTACTACGGCTACAACAGCCACACGGACGTCGAGACCCTGACCGACGGCACCGGCAACACCAAGGCCACCTACGGCTACACGGCCTACGGCAACGACGACTCGTCGGAGTTCACCGGCATCGACAAGCCGGACGCCGCCGATCCGACCAAGGAGGAGTACAACTCCTACCGCTACAACGCCAAGCGGTGGGACGCCGGATCCGGCACGTACGACATGGGCTTCCGCGACTACGACCCGGGGCTGAACCGCTTCACCAGCCGGGACATGTACAACGGGGCCCTGGCCGACATGGGTCTGGGCAGTGACCCCTTCACCGGCAACCGCTACGCCTTCACCGGCGGCAACCCGATCAGCAACGTCGAGGTCGACGGTCACTGGTTCGCCCTCGCCATCCCTGTGGTCGCCGCGGTCTTCGTCGTCGCGGTCGTGGTCACGGTCGCGGTCATCGCCGTGGCCGCCGCCGTCGACTACGTCGTCAGCGAGGTCCGGGACCGGATCGACGAGCGTTCCCGTGCGCGGGACGACGCCGACGCCGAGCCCGCACCTGCCCCGCGGCCCGTTCCGCGGCCCCAGCCGGAGCCCGACAGCGACGACGACCGGTCCGGTTGCGGTGACGGCTGGATCAAGTATGGCGAGCGGGACGCGGCCAACGGCAGCCGGGCCACGACCGGTGAGGCATGCCTGACGAAGGATTACCTCAAGAAGAACAAGGGCACGCCCGTGGGTTCGAACCCGCCCGGATACCAGTGGGCTCAGGGCTTCGCCACGGGCAAGGGGCTGGACGCACAGAAGAACGTCAACGCCTGTCACCTCATCGGCAACAAGCTGGCGGGCAAGGGCGTCCTGGCGAACCTCTCCCCATGCGCCCGCGGCGCCAACGCCAAGCAGATCGGTTCCACGCAGGGCGAGGAGCACATGAGAACGTACGAGAGCAAGGTCTACGCGGCCGTGATGGCCGGCCAGGACGTCATGTACACCGTGTCGCCCCGCTACGACGGCAGCAGGACGGTGCCGACCGGGTACGACATGTCGGCGTACGGCGTCAATCCCGACGGCTCGGCCGGGATCGACTTCCAGGTGTTCATACCGAACGAACTGAGCACGGGAGACAATCTCGGCACACAGATGGACAACGGCGCGGCGGCACCTACGGGGAGCACCCCATGACGCTGACCGACGAGGACCGAATGCACACAGAGCGAGGTACCGATGAGTGAGCTGGCCGATCTGGACGCCCTGCGACGGCTCATGCCGCCGCCGACGGACGGGGGCACGACGGTCGACTGGACCGCCCTCGCCGTATCGTGGGGCAAGCCCTTCCCGCTCGACTTCCAGCGCTACATGGAGGTCTACGGCCCCGGCGCGGTGCAGAACTACCTCTCGATCGGTAGGCCGGAGCCCAAGGTCCCGCTGGAGCAGGCACCGCGGGACGGCATGGTGATCGAGACGGCGAACGCCGAGGCCGACTGGGAGACGGAGGAGAAAACCCCCGAACTGGAGGGCACTTCTCCGGTGCTGATCACCTGGGGGGTCGACGCCACCGCGGACATGCTGTGCTGGGACGCGTCGGACGACGATCCCGCCAAGTGGCCGGTCGTGGTCTATCAGCGCAACGATTCGCTGTGGAGCCGCTACGACTGCGGGATGGTGGAATTCCTCGTCCGGAACTTCCATGCCGAATGGCCGGAGAACCCGCTGGGCAGCGAGTTCCTCTGGGGCGTGAGTGAGGTGACGTTCCAGGCACGCGGCTGACGCTCCGCGGTAGGCGCGGCAGGTACGGAGACCCGGACCGACCGACGCTTTCTTAGGGATCGTTGCAACACGTGGTCGTGTTGGTCAGGCCGCGAGCGGTTTACGCGGGCGCTCGGCTGGGGTTTCCCAGCCGAGCGTTTCGCGTGGGCGGCAGTTGAGTTCGGTGGCCTCCCCGGACGTCCTCCCGGTCCGAGCCGCCGCTACCGGGGCCGGCCGCTCACGTCATTGGGAGCCGGCCGGTACGCCCCCGGTCAGTGCGTGGCCGACCGTACGATCGTGAAGACCGCGCCCTCCGGGTCCGCGACCGTCGCGAGCCGCCCGTACGCGCCCTCGCGCGGTGGCGTGATCACCCGCCCGCCCAGTTCGGTCACCAGCCCCGCCGCGGCGTCCGTGTCGTCCACCTCGAAGTACGTCATCCAGTGCGAGCCCAGATCGCGGCTGAGCGACCGGCCGACGCCGTGCAGCGAGGCGACGGGCCGGTCCTCCAGACGCAGCGTCAGAAAATCGAAGTCGGGGGAGACGACCGCCTCCACGTCATAACCGAAGAGCGCTTCGTAGAACTTGCCGACCGTGGATGTCTCACGGGTGATCAGTTCGTTCCAGATCGGTGTGCCATGGGCCCCGGCCACGGCCGTGCCGATATGCGCCGCCGCCTGCCAGATCCCGAAGACCGCACCCGACGGATCCGAGGCTATGGCCATCCGGCCGGCCTCGGCCGCGTCCAGCGGTCCGACGCCGACGGTGCCGCCGCAGCTCCTGATCGTCTCGGCCGTCAGATCGGCGTCGTCCGTCGCCAGATAGGTCATCCAGGAGATGGGCAGCTGCCGGTCCGGCGGCAACTGCCCGATGCCCGCGATCTCCTTGCCGTCGAGCAGTCCGCGGACATACGGTCCGAGCTGCTGCGGTCCGGGCTGGAACTCCCAGCCGAACAGCGCTCCGTAGAACTCCTCGGTCGCGGCAAGGCCGTGCACCATCAGACTCACCCAGCAGGGTGTGCCGGGTGTGCGCCGGATCGCTGCCTCGGTCATCGTCACTCTCTCCTCGGACCTTCGTGGTGGCGGCCCAGGGCCGATTGCGAGCCGCCGTGACATGGCCGTACGGCCGTGGTGATGCTGTCACCCACCGGCATCCCGCGCCGGGTGGCCGCGCCGCATTTGGCGGGATCTCGATTCGCTGTTTACCCCCCGTTTCTCCACCGTTACGAGCGGCCCGGAGAGTACGCGAGGATGGCGTCCATGACAGCCATCATCACCGCAGCAGAACTCGCCTGCGAGTCGGCCGGGCCGCGCCCGCCCGTCCTGCTCGACGCCCGCTGGCAGCTCGGCGGTCCGCCCGGCCGCGCGCAGTACGAGGCCGGCCATCTTCCGGGCGCCGTCTACGTCGACCTCGACCAGGAACTGGCGGGCCCGCCCGGCGCGGCCGGCCGGCACCCGCTGCCCGAGGTGGAGGCCTTCGGCGCGGCGATGCGCCGGGCCGGAGTCTCGCAGGACAGACCGGTCGTGGTGTACGACGGCGGACAGTCCTGGGCGGCGGCCCGCGCCTGGTGGCTGCTGCGCTGGGCGGGCCACCCGGACGTCCGGGTGCTGGACGGCGGGCTGGCCGGCTGGACCGGCCCCGTGACCACCGAGGTCCCCGCGCCGGAGGAGGGCGACTTCACCCCGGCGCCCGGCGCGCTCGGGCTGCTGGACGCGGACGCCGCGGCGGCCCTGGCCCGCGAGGGACTGCTGCTGGACGCGCGGGCGGCCGAGCGCTACCGCGGCGATGTCGAGCCGATCGACCGCGTCGGCGGCCATATCCCCGGCGCGCTGTCGGCGCCGACCACGGAGAACGTGGCTGAAAACGGCGGGTTCCTCCCGGCCCAGGATCTCGCGGCCCGCTTCGCGGCGCTGGGGGTCACCGGCGATTCGAAGGTCGGCGTCTACTGTGGCTCGGGTGTTTCGGCCGCCCATGAGGTGCTGGCCCTGGAGATCGCGGGCATCCCGGCGGCGCTGTACGCGGGTTCCTGGTCCGAGTGGTCCGCCGACACGTCGCGTCCGGTCGCCAAGGGGCCGGATCCCCAGTAAGAGGCGGTAGATCCTGAGCGCGCCGGAGGGGCCGGTGCTCACCAGCCGTGGTGGGCACCGGCCCCTCCCGCTCCGTAGGTACGTACGTGCTAATCCTGCTTCTTGCGGCGTGTACCGAACACGATCTCGTCCCAGCTCGGCACCGCGGCCCGGCGGCCCGGACGTACGCCGTCCGCCTCCGCCTGGCGGTCCGTCGTACCCGTGAGCCGGTCCCGGTGACCGGCCACCGAACGCGGCATCAGCACATCCGCGTACGCCGATCCGGCACCGGCGGAGGCGGCGGGCGCCACCGGCTCCTCGGCGTCCGGCTCTTCCTCCTGGTCGGCGGCCGGGCCCACGGGCTGCTCGGGCACCACCATGTCGCCGCGGAAGCTCGGCACCGCCTCCAGCAGGCTGGTCAGCGAGTCGCGCTCACTCGTGTCGTCCGGCTCCGGTGCGACCGGCCGCTCCAGCTGCCGGTCGAGGGAACGATCCAGCGGCCGGTCGCGCGGCAGCCGCGCGATCCGGGGCACGAACGGGAAGCTCGGCTCCTTCGCGGCGACCGTGTCGTCCGTGTCACCGATCAGCGCGCGTGCCTCGTCGTCCACGGCCTGTACGAGCCGCCGGGGCGGGTCGTACGTCCAGCTCGCGGAGTGCGGCTCGCCCGCGACCAGATAGACCAGCAGGACTTCCCAGGTGCCGTCGTCGCGGCGCCAGGAGTCCCACTGCACGGTCTCCTTGTCGGCGCCGCGCAGCGTCAGCCGCTCCTGCACGGCCTCACCGAGCTGGGGCCCGGTGTTCTCGCCGGGCCGGCGCACCGCCGTCTTCCTGGCCCGCTCCGCCATGAAGGCGCGCTCGGCGAGCACCGGGCCCTCGAAGCGGCGGACCCGGTCGACCGGGATTCCGGCGTGCTGCGCGACCTCCTCGGCGGAGGCACCGGCTCGTATCCGCGCCTGGATGTCACGCGGTCTGAGGTGGCTCTCCACCTCGATCTCGATCTGGCCGAGACGGGCGCGGTCATTGCGCACGGCGGCGCGCAGCCGCTCATCAATCGGAAGCGTGTATTCCGTACTGTCGGCAGCTTTGAGCACCAGTCGTGTGCCGTCGTTGGAGACGGCCACGACACGCAGTTCGGGCATGGGGACCTCCCGGGTGGTGCCTGCCGACGTCACGTGCGTCGCTGCTTCCGCTAGTCGAGTGTGGCCTGCCCGGGTGCAGCCTGCCACAACCTTTCCGTGCTGCTGCCCGGCGTGTCGGGCATGGGTCCTGGATCGCCGATGGCACGGTTACCTGTTTGCGACGCAGAGTGACGGACTCGGTCACTCTCTGCAGCAGGTGCCCGTACGGTGCCACGGCTCCGCCGGTTCGAGTGCCACGTTCGGCCCCCTTCCCGTAGGTCCCGGACACCCATGAGGGAGTCCGGCCCCAGGGCTCGCCACAGTACTCCATTCGGGCCACGGGGGTGGACCGGCGCGCCGCCCAAGTTCTCCCAGGGTAGGGGAGTTGGGTCTCGGTGACGATCCCGAACGGGTGTCCTGCTTCACAGAACCTCCGAAATCGGAACTATTCGTTTCGCTCAGTTGTCCTTTCTTGGTGCAAGGTAGGGCAGATGGGCGATCAGGGGCGGTAGATGGATCAGCGGTCGGGCAGCGGTACGCGGCAGAACGAGAGCGAGGTATCCGGGAACCCGCCGGCGCAGCGGCTCGATCTGAGCGTCGCGCAGGTCGCGGGCAGCACGCTCGCGGCGGTCGCGGCGGCCGTGCTCGCCTCCCGGCTCGGCGTGTACGGGACGATCGTCGGCGCCGGTGTGGTCAGCGTGATCGCCACCTGCGGCGGCCCGGTCTTCCAGCATCTGTTCCGGCGCACCGGCGAGCAGATACGCGAGGTCACCGTCCAGGTGAAGCCGGGGGGCCGGCAGGTGCCGGTACGGGACGATCCCGGCAATCCACCTGTTCCGGACGGGGTGTTCGGGGAGGCCACCACCCATGGCACCCGGGTGCGGGGCTGGAAGCGCCCGCTCCGCGCGGCCGTTGTCGTCTTCGTGGTGGCGATGGTCGGCATCACCGGGTTCGAACTCGCCGCCGGGCGGGATCTGAACGGAGGCAAGGGGACGACCGTCGGATACGTCGTACGCGGCGGTGGCGGCGATTCCACCCCGTCGAAGGACCCCGCCAACTCCCCCGGCCCCGGCGGGGATCCGAGCGGGACACCCGACGGGCGGTCCTCGGGCGGCACCGGAGGTACGGACCCGAGCGGCACGCCAGGCACCGGACCGAGCACGGGTACGGGCGCGGGACAGGGCGGCAGTCCGGATCCGTCACCCACTCCGTCCACCACGCCCTCCGCCACCCCGTCCGGCCCCGGCGGCTCCAGTCCGGCTCCGACACCCTCCAACGGCACCGGCGGTACCGGAACGAGTGACACCACAACGGACAACTCGACGCCCTAGTCCCCGAGGACCCGCCGCAGATAGTCGTTCCCGAACAGCCGGTCCGGATCCAGCCGGTCCCGTACCGCCGTGAACTCGCCGAAGCGCGGATATACCCCGGACAGATACGCCGCGTCCCTGGTGTGGATCTTCCCCCAGTGCGGCCGGCCGCCGTGCGCGGTCATGATCCGCTCCACCGCGGTGAAGTAGGAGCGGTACGGCGTGCCCCGGTACAGATGCACCGCGATGTACGCGCTCTCCCGGCCCGACGCCGTCGAAAGCGCGATGTCGTCCGCCGGAGCCGTCCGTATCTCCACCGGGAAACTCACCCGTAGCGGGGAACGCTCGATCATCGCCTTGACCTCGCGCAGCGCCCCGATCGCGGCCTCGCGCGGCAGCGCGTACTCCATCTCCACGAAGCGCACCCGGCGCGGGGAAGTGAAGACTTTGTAAGGGATGTCCGTGTACGTACGGGCGGAGAGAGCGCGGCTGGAGATCTTGGCGAGGGCGGGGATGGTCGCGGGAACGGCACGGCCGAGCGAACAGGCCATCTGGAAGGCCCCGTTGGAGAGGAGTTCGTCGTCGATCCAGCCGCTGAGCCGGCCGGGCGGCGCCGCGTGACCCGCGCTGCGGTTGTTGCGCTTGGTGTTGCAGTTGCCGGTGTGCGGGAACCAATAGAACTCGAAGTGCTCGTTCTCCGCGACATGCTGGTCGAACTCGGCCGTGACCCGGTCGAAGGTCATCGGCTCCTCACGGGCCGTCAGCAGGAAGACCGGCTCCACAGCCAGGGTGAGCGCGGTGACCACACCCAGCGCGCCGAGCCCGATCCGGGCGGCGGCGAAGACCTCCGGGTTCTCCTCGGCCGAGCAGCGCAGCAGCGAGCCGTCGGCCGTGACGAGTTCCAGGGCCCGGATCTGGGCGGCTATGGAGGCCGAGTCCCGGCCGGTGCCATGGGTACCGGTGGAGGTGGCGCCCGCGACGGTCTGCTCCATGATGTCGCCCATATTGGTGAGCGACAGTCCCTCCCTGGCCAGCGCCGTGTTCAGCCGTTTCAGAGGGGTGCCCGCCGCCACGGTGACAGTGCCCGCCGCCCGGTCGGTCTCCCGGATGCCGGTGAGCAGATCGGGGCGGATCAGCACCCCGTCGGTGGCGGCGGCCGCGGTGAAGGAGTGGCCCGTACCGACGGCCTTGACCCTGAGTCCCTCCGCCGCCGCCCGGCGTACGATCCCGGTCAGCTCCTCGACGGAGGCCGGGGACACCACGCGGGCCGGACGGGCCGCGACGGTTCCCGCCCAGTTACGCCACGCTCTCGTGGCCGTCGTACGGTTCCTGGTCATCCGCCCCGCGCCCTCCCCGACTCGGTACCGGCCCGCGCAGCCGGCGATACCCCAGGAACGCCACCACGGCCGCGGCCGCGCCCGCCGCGACGGGCACTCCGTACCCCGCCTCGGCCCCGGCCGCGTCGACCACCCAGCCGGCGGCCGACGAGCCGAGCGCCACGCCGACCGCGAGCCCGGTACTGGTCCAGGTCATGCCCTCGGTCAGCTTGGTGCGCGGTACGTGCGCTTCGACGAGGGCCATGGTCGTCACCATCGTCGGTGCGACGGAGAGGCCCGCGACAAAGAGCGCCACGGCCAGAAACGGCAAGCTCCCGGCCAGTTGGAGGGGGATCATACTCAAGGCCATCGCGCAGATACCCACCAGCCACCTTCGTGCGGGAGGTCCGGTGAGATGCAGCAGCCCGAACACCACCCCGGCGAGGCAGGATCCGAGCGCGTACACGGCCAGCACCAGACTCGCGGCCGTCTTGTGACCCCGCTCCTCCGCGAAGGCGACCGTCACCACATCGACCGCGCCGAAGATCGTCCCGGTCGCGACGAAGGTCGCCACCAGGACGCGCAGCCCGGGGGAGCGGAGCGCCGAACCCCCGGTGTGCAGCTCGCGTGGCCCCGGTACGGGCTCGGTGGCCCGCTGCGCGGTCAGCCAGACGACCCCGACGACCAGGAAGACGGCCGCGAGCAGCGGACCCGCCTCCGGGAACCAGGCGGTCGAGAGCCCGATCGAGACGATCGGACCGACGATGAAGCAGACCTCGTCGATGATCGACTCCCACGCGTACGCGGTGTGCAGCTCGCGCGGTGAGCCCCGGTAGAGCGCGGCCCAGCGCGCCCGCACCATCGCGCCGAGGCTCGGCACACAGCCCGCGCCCGCGGCGAAGACGAACAGGGTCCAGTCGGGGGCGGACTGCTGGGCGCAGACGAGCAGCCCCGCCACGGACGTCACCGCGACCAGCGTCGCCGGGCGCAGGATCCGCCCCTGGCCGTGCCGGTCGACGAGCCGGGAGATCTGCGGACCGAGCAGCGCGGCGGACATCGCCAGCGTCGCCGAGAGCGCCCCCGCCAGCCCGTAACGCCCCGTGAGCTCGGAGATCATCGTCACGATGCCGATGCCCATCATGGCCAGCGGCATTCTGCCGATCAGACCGGCCGCACTGAATCCCTTGGTACCGGGAGCGGCGAAAATCGCATGGTAGGAACTGGGCAACGGACGCTCCGGTAAGGAATGAATCTGGCGATACAGCTTACGGTCGCGCTCCCGCGTACGCGCCCCGATTTTCGGACCGGACGATCGGACCGGACGATACGGGGCGACATCGGCCGACGCCGGGCGGGGCGGGGCGAGGCGCGGTTGCCGGGCCCGGAGAGCCGGGTGGGAGGATCGGACACATGCCAGAACAGCTCGCGACTTCCCCCTACGACGCTCTCCTTCTGCTGTCCTTCGGCGGTCCCGAGGGCCCGGACGATGTGGTTCCGTTCCTGGAGAACGTGACCCGGGGCCGTGGCATCCCCAAGGAACGGCTGAAGGAAGTGGGCAAGCACTACTTCCTGTTCGGCGGGGTCAGCCCGATCAACGAACAGAACCGCGCCCTGCTGGACGCCCTGCGCAAGGACTTCGTCGAGCACGGCGTGGACCTGCCGGTCTACTGGGGCAACCGCAACTGGGCGCCGTATCTGACCGACACCCTGCGCGAGATGGTCGCGGACGGCCGGCGCCGTATCGCTGTCCTCGCCACCAGCGCGTACGCCTCGTACTCGGGCTGCCGCCAGTACCGCGAGAACCTCGCGGACGCGCTCGCCACCCTGGCCGACGAGGGGCTCGCGGTGCCCCGGGTGGACAAACTGCGCCACTACTTCAATCACCCCGGCTTCGTACGCCCCATGGTCGACGGCGTGCTCGCCTCGCTCGCGGACCTGCCGCCGGACGTACGCGCGGGCGCGCGTCTCGCCTTCACCACCCACTCCATCCCCGACGCCGCCGCCGACACCTCGGGACCCGTCGAGGCCCACGGCGAGGGCGGTGCCTATGTGGCGCAGCATCTCGACGTCGCCCGGCTGATCGCGGACGCGGTCCGCGAGGAGACCGGCGTCGAGCACCCCTGGCAGCTCGTCTACCAGTCGCGCAGCGGCGCCCCGCACATCCCGTGGCTGGAGCCGGACATCTGCGACCACCTGGAGACCCTGCACGGCGAGGGCGTCCCCGCCGTCGTGATGGCCCCCATCGGCTTCGTCTCCGACCACATGGAGGTCCTGTACGACCTCGACACCGAGGCCACCGCCAAGGCCGCGGAGCTGGGACTCCCCGTACGCCGCTCGGCGACGGTGGGGGCGGATCCGCGCTTCGCCGCGGCGGTACGTGATCTCCTCCTGGAACGCGCCGCCTCCGAGCGGGGGCGTGCGGTGGAACGCTGCTCCCTGGGCGCGCTCGGCCCGAGCCATGACCTCTGCCCCGTCGGCTGCTGCCCCGCCCGTGCCCCCAGGCCCGCCGCGGCGGGCGCCGACAGTCCTTACGCCTGAAGGAGCCCACTGTGACCGACGCCCCGCACGCTGTGACCGACGCCCCGAACGAGGACGCCCTGAGCGGGGAACTGCTCGCACTCGCCCTGGAGGCGGCGAGCCGGGCCGGTGCGCTGCTGCGTGACGGCCGCCCCGACGATCTGGCCGTCGCCGCCACCAAGTCCAGCCCCATCGACGTGGTCACCGAGATGGACATCGCGGCCGAGAAGCTGATCACCGGCTATCTCTCCGAACACCGCCCCGACGACGGCTTCCTCGGCGAGGAGGGCGCCAGCTCGGCGGGCAGCAGCGGGGTCCGCTGGGTCATCGACCCGCTGGACGGCACGGTCAACTACCTTTACGGGCTGCCCACTTGGGCCGTCTCCATCGCGGCGGAACGCGACGGCGAGACGCTGGCCGGAGTCGTCGCGATCCCGCTGCGCCGCGAGATCTTCCGCGCCGTGCGCGGCGGCGGAGCGTTCCTCAATGACCGCCCGATCGGCTGCCGCCCCGCTCCGCCGTTGGAGCGTGCCCTGGTGTCGACCGGCTTCAACTACGTCACCGCCGTCCGCACCCATCAGGCGGGGATCGCCCAGCGGCTGATCCCCCAACTGCGCGACATCCGCCGCGGCGGATCGGCGGCGACCGACCTCTGCGATGTCGCGGCGGGGCGGCTCGACGGCTACTACGAGCGCGGACTGCACCCCTGGGACCTGGCGGCCGGCGATCTCATCGCCCGCGAGGCGGGCGCGCTCACGGGCGGCCGTCCCGGCACCCGGCCGGGCTGGGACCTGACGGTGGCCGCCACCCCCGGCGTCTTCGAGCCCCTTCAGTCGCTGCTTGAGGAGTACGGCGCCTGGCACGACTAGGTCCCCCCCCGCACCAGAACCCGGGCGGCGGCCCGGACGGACGGGCATACGGAAGGGCCCCGGCACCGTTCCCCTCGGCGCCGGGGCCCTTCTCTGTAGGTATCTACGGCTCTGTAAGTGTCGTGAATCTGTATGTCTGTACGGCTATGGCTGTACGACTGTGTCTGTACGACCGCGGTGCGGGTCAGACGCCGCTGGGGGCGCCTACCTCCACATCCACGCCGTGCTCGGCGGCAAGCCGGCGAAGGTCGTCCAGCTCTTCCTGTTCGACATCCGCGAGGAAGTCGTCGCCCGTTTCACGGGCATGGGTGAGATCCGTTTCCGTGGCCTTTATACGCTGCAGAAGCCCGGCGGTGAACGCGTCCATTGCGCCCCCTCGTCGTGGGTCAGTGGCACGGGGGTGTGCCGACGTCGTGGTCGGTGGCACGGGGGTGTGCCGACGGCGGGAAGATCACGCACCCACTGCCTCTGGATGACAGATAAGGGTGTGGCATGCCACAAACAGGGCGTGATCTCGGGTGTGAAATCGTCTTCCCCACGGTCCGCCGCCGAGAAACCTCAACGCATCAACGAATCCGGTCCATTCCCGGATGTGCCAGGTCATCCGGCATCGTCTTACCGCCGGTTTATGGCCGTTAAGGGCAGGATGGGCCCGCACAGCCAGTGATACAACCTGCCCTGATCACGGGTGACGGGCCCAGAGGAAGGAACAGCGACGTGCGCGTACTCGTCGTCGAGGACGAGCAGCTGCTCGCCGATGCGGTGGCCACCGGACTGCGCCGGGAGGCCATGGCCGTCGACGTCGTGTACGACGGCGCGGCGGCGCTGGAGCGCATCGGGGTGAACGACTACGACGTGGTGGTGCTCGACCGCGACCTGCCCGTCGTCCACGGCGACGACGTCTGCCGGAAGATCGTCGAGCTGGGGATGCCCACCCGGGTCCTCATGCTCACGGCCTCGGGCGATGTCAGCGACCGGGTCGAGGGGCTGGAGCTGGGCGCGGACGACTATCTGCCCAAGCCCTTCGCGTTCAGCGAGCTGACCGCGCGGGTACGGGCGCTCGGCCGCCGTACGACCGTACCGCTGCCTCCCGTGCTGGAGCGCTCCGGGATCAAGCTCGACCCCAACCGCCGCGAGGTCTTCCGCGACGGCAGGGAGATCCAGCTCGCCCCCAAGGAATTCGCGGTGCTCGAAGTCCTCATGCGCAGCGAGGGCGCGGTCGTCTCGGCCGAGCAACTGCTGGAGAAGGCGTGGGACGAGAACACGGACCCGTTCACCAATGTCGTGCGCGTGACCGTCATGACGCTGCGCCGCAAGCTCGGTGAGCCACCGGTGATCGTCACGGTGCCCGGCTCCGGTTACCGGATCTGATGCGCGTGATGAGCACACCCGCGCCCCCTGTGCCGCCCGCGGCGCCCCCGAAACCGACCTGGGACCCCAGACGCCCCGACCAGTCGCTCCCCTGGGTGCGTCCGACCATCCGGATACGGCTCACGCTGCTCTACGGCGGAATGTTCCTGATCGCTGGCATCCTGCTGCTCTCGATCATCTATCTGCTGGCCGCGCAGGCGCTGCACGTGGGCAGCGAGCTGCCCTTCAAGATCGTGTCGGGAAAGGTGAGCAGCGACGTCTGCAACTTCCCGGACCAGGCGCCCCCGGAGGAGTTCAACGCGGCGATGAACAGCTGCGTCAACCACCAGCGCCAGCAGGCGCTCGACGATCTGCTCAGCCGCTCGCTCTTCGCGCTGGTCGGCCTCAGCGTCATCGCGTTCGCCTTCGGGTACGCGATGGCCGGCCGGGTCCTCTCGCCGCTGGGCCGGATCACCCGCACCGCGCGGCGCGTGGTCGGCTCCGACCTGTCCCGGCGCATCGAGCTGGACGGCCCCGACGACGAGCTCAAGGAGCTGGCCGACACCTTCGACGAGATGCTGGACCGGCTGGAGCGGGCGTTCAGCGCGCAGCAGCGGTTCGTCGCGAACGCCTCGCACGAGCTGAGAACACCGCTCGCCATCAACCGCACCCTGCTGGAGGTCCATCTCTCCGATCCGGGGGCGCCCGTGGAGCTCCAGCAGCTGGGCAAGACCCTGCTGGCCACCAACGAGCGCAGTGAGCAGCTGGTGGAGGGCCTGCTGCTGCTCGCCCGCAGCGACAACGAGATCGTGGAGCGAAAACCGGTCGATCTCGGCGAGGTCGCGACCCGTGCTGTGGACCAGACGCTCTCCGAGGCGGAGGCGAAGGGGGTGGAGATCCGTGGTGAACGTGTGCCCGCCGTCGTGCAGGGGAACGGCGTCCTGCTGGAAAGGATCGCGCTGAATCTGGTGCAGAATGCCGTCCGGTACAACATCCCGGAGGGCGGCTGGGTTGAGGTCACCACCGCGACCGAGCAGGGCCAGGCGATCTTGGTGGTGTCGAACACCGGTCCCGTGGTTCCCGCGTACGAGATCGATAATCTGTTCGAGCCGTTCCGGCGGCTGCGGACGGAGCGCACCGGCAGTGACAAGGGCGTTGGCCTCGGCCTTTCGATCGCCAGATCTGTCGCGCGCGCCCATGGTGGACGAATTCACGCCGAACCGCGCGAAGGCGGTGGACTCGTGATGCGTGTCACTCTCCCGGTCTGAGAGACTGCGCGGAGTGTTCGGGCGGAAGATTTGCTTTGTTCGCTTTGCGCGGAATTCTCGCCATCGATTTTCGCCGGGCCCATGTGTGATCGATCACAGGGTCGAATTCCCGCCTATCCACTCTGCGTGATCAAGCCTTCAACGGAAAGCCGGTAAAGTCCGGGTTTCCAGGGGTCGGGATCACGGGAAGTACACGGGGTGGCGCCCGTGAAGTACGACGTTGGGACCGTGTACGGTCCCCTTCGCCACCTGAAGCCGATCACTCCACGTGAGTCCGGTTGGGTGTCGATTGAGTAACAGACCTTGATGTGAGGCAAAATCTCCGCCTCAGGTCGGGCACAAGTCCGGCCTCTCACGCGTTACCCGCGCTGAGACACCACAGACACCCAGAGGGGGAGAGCGACATGGCAACGGATTACGACACCCCACGCAAGACCGATGACGACGTCGATCAGGACAGCCTTGAAGAGCTGAAGGCCCGTCGGAACGACAAGTCCACGTCAGCGGTCGACGTCGACGAGTTCGAGCAGGCCGAGGGCCTGGAACTGCCCGGCGCGGATCTCTCCAACGAGGAGCTGTCCGTCCGGGTGCTGCCCAGGCAGGCGGATGAGTTCACCTGCATGAGCTGCTTCCTGGTGCACCACCGCTCCCAGCTCGCCAGGGAGAAGAACGGCCAGCCCATCTGCCGCGACTGCGACTGAGGTCAGGACGGCCGTGGCAGGCGACACACCGTTCCGGAAACGGCGCTTCCGGCGTAAGGGTTCACCGGAGGTGTATGAGGGCGGCACAGGCCCGGCAGAAGGCGTTCAGCCCGCTGCCGAGCACTCCGCCCTGTCGCCCCGTTCCGGCACGGGGGACGACGAGCGAGGCCTGCCGGCCTCGCTCGAAGCGGACCGGGAAGACCACGGCGGCCCCAAGACCGGGGGCCGGCGCCTGGACACCATCAAACGGGGTGTACGCAGGGGCGGCGACAGCGCGAAGGCCGCGCTGGCCCATCTCGCCGACCGGATCATCGAGAACGCTCCTCGGGTTCCGGTCCGCGATCTCGCCACCCTCCGCAAGCAGTTCCCGGGCCTCGGTCCGGAGGAACTGGCGGACAAGCTGGTCGCGGGCGCCGCGAACAGCACCTCCACAGTCGGCGCGGGTATCGGCGCGGCCGCGATGATGCCCGTACCGCCCGCGATGCCGGCCGAGCTGGCAGCCGAGATCACCGCCGTCGCCGCGATCGAGCTGAAGCTCATCGCGGAGCTGCACGAGGTCTACGGACTGCGCCCGCCCGGCACGCTCAGGGAGCGCAGCGCCGCCTATCTGACCTCCTGGACGGAGGAGCGCGGGGTCGACATCACCAAACCGTCGACCTTCAACGGCGCGCTGAGCGGCCGGATGAAGCGTGAGCTGCGGCAGCAGATCATGAAGCGCACGGTCCGCAGCCTGCCGAATCTGGTTCCGTTCATGATCGGAGCGGCCGTCGGCGCGATGATGAACCGGCGGGACACCAAGAAGGTCGCCGAGCGCATCCGCAAGGACCTGCGGGCCCGCCAGATCCCCTGGGGCGCGCTGCCCGCGCTGCCCCCGCTGGAGAGGCCCGCCGAGCTTCCCGCGGAACTGCCCAGGGAACTGGGCCACTAGGCCCACCGGCCCCCCAGGGGCCCACCAGGCCCGCCGGCCCCCGAGCGGGCTCTCAGGCGGCCCGTACCGCGTCCAGCGCCGCCGCCAGTGCCTTCGGGTCGCGTGTCGACACATATACGTACGGCGTCGGGTCGTCCGGGTCCGTGATCTCCACGCGCAGTGCCGTCGGCACATAGCTGCGCAGGAGCATGAAGGCGCGCGGGTCGGCCTTGTGCTGCCGCCAGGCCCGCGCCTCCTCCTCGTCGAGCACCTCCGCGTCACCGAGCGCAGAGACCGGGATCCTCGCCTCGCCCGCGACCAGCGAGTCCGCCGCCACCCGGATCCGCGCCGAGCCGTACGAACTCACCCCCGCCGCCGCCAGCGCGCCGGCGCCGATCACCCCGCCGAGCATCGGCAGCGGCCCCAACGGCAGCGTGATCAGACCGCCCGCGACGGCGATCAGGGCGGCGATCCCCCACCAGGACGGGGGGGCGGTCAGGCGTTCGTCGTAGCGCACGGCGGAAGGCTCCATGGAGCCAAGCTTGGCACGGTGCGGTTCCCGGGCGACCGCGCGGGTAAGGTCTGCGCCTGTGAGTAACGTGCCATCCCGGGGAACGCCCCCCGGATCCCCAGCGGGGCCGGGGCCCCTGACACCGCCGGCCGACGCCGTACCGCCGGTACGGCACCCCGACGCCCCCGCTCCCGGTGAGCCGCTCGGGGCGCACTACGAACATTGTTTCGGCTGCGGCGAGGCACAGCCCCATGGACTCCAGATGCTGGCGCGCGCCGGTGAGGGCGTCCGTATCATCGCCGAGTTCACGGTCAAGCCCGCCCACCAGGGCGCCCCCGGGCTCGCGCACGGCGGTGTGCTGGCCACCGCGCTGGACGAGACGCTCGGCTCGCTGAACTGGCTGCTGCGGGTGGTCGCCGTGACCGGCCGGCTCCAGACCGAGTTCCTGCGGCCCGTACCGGTGGGCACGTCGCTGTATCTGGAGGCCGAGGCCACGGCCGTCCACGGGCGGAAGATCTACTCCACCGCCACCGGCAGGCTCGGCGGCCCCGAGGGACCCGTCGCCATCCGTGCCGATGCCCTTTTCATCGAGGTCAAGATCGATCATTTCATCGACAACGGCCGCCAGGAGGAGATCCGGGCGGCGATGGCCGATCCCGACCAGATCAAGCGCGCCCGCGCCTTCGAGGTGAACCCATGAGTCCTGCCCCTGCCGGCCCCCTTGACGTGCTGATCCGCCGGGTCGATCCGGAGGCTCCGCTTCCGTCGTACGCGCACCCGGGCGACGCGGGAGTCGATCTGGTCACCACCGAGGCAGCGGAGCTCGCCCCCGGCGAGCGGGCGGTCCTGCCGACGGGGGTGGCCATCGCCCTGCCCGACGGCTACGCGGCCTTCGTGCACCCCCGCTCCGGGCTGGCCGCCCGCTGCGGTGTCGCCCTGGTGAATGCCCCCGGGACGGTGGATGCCGGGTACCGTGGAGAGATCAAGGTGATCGTGGTCAATCTGGACCCGCGCGAGAGCGTTCGATTCGAGCGGTTCGACCGGATTGCCCAGCTGATCGTCCAGCGGGTCGAGAAGGTGCGCTTCCACGAGGTGGCGGAACTTCCCGGCTCCGCGCGGGCCGAGGGGGGCTTCGGCTCCACCGGTGGTCATTCCGCCGTGGGCGGGGTACAGGGTGGGAATCGATACGCTTCGGTCGTATCCGACCGGGAAGGACAGTGACGTGTTCGGACGTCGCAAGAAGAGTGGTTCCGCAGAGGGCACGGCGGACGCAGCGGGCGAGGCCGGGCAGCTCACCGACGGCGTCGGCGTGGACGCCGATGACAGCGAGGCGGGGGACGCACCCCGCCGGGCGAACCTTCCGCCGGCGCCCAGGCCCGACGGTCCCTGGGACATCTCCGAGGTCTCCAAGCCCGAAGAGGGCCGGGTGGATCTGGGGGGCGTCTTCGTCCCCGCGGTCGACGGCATGGAGCTTCGGGTAGAGGTCGCCGGTGACGCGATCGTCGCCGCCACCGTCGTCGTGCGCGACAGCGCCGTACAGCTCCAGGCCTTCGCGGCGCCCAAGAAGGAAGGTATCTGGGGCGAGGTCCGCGAGGAGATCGCCTCCGGTATCACCCAGCAGGGCGGCATCATCGACGAGGTCGAGGGTCCGCTGGGCTGGGAGCTGCGCGCCCAGGTCCCCGTACAGCTGCCGGACGGCACCGGAGGCGTACAGCTGGTGCGCTTCATCGGGGTCGACGGACCGCGCTGGTTCCTGCGCGGTGTGATCTCCGGGCAGGGTGCGGTGCAGCCCGAGGCCGCGGGGCTGCTTGAGCAGATCTTCCGGGACACCGTCGTCGTACGCGGCGAGGGACCGATGGCGCCCCGCGACCCCATCGTCCTCAAGCTGCCGGACGACGCGCAGATGGTGGCCGAGGGCGTTCAGCAGGAGGAGCAGGAGGGATCCCGCTTCTCCGGTGGCATGGGACAGCTCCAGCGTGGTCCGGAGATCACCGAAGTGCGCTGACACCTGATCGGAAATAGCGTGGGCCGCACCCCGTCGAGGGGTGCGGCCCATTGCTGTTTCCACCGGCCTTTTCACAGGTCACGGGCGTGACCGTAGGAAGTTCGTCAAGCGGGGGCCCTCATTCGTATGGGACCCGTCAACAGAGGCGGAGTCCGCCGGATCAGCGGGTTTCCTCAAGGGGGTCAGATCTTCCGTACTCATTCAGGAGCACCCGATGGCCGACCTGGCCTTCGTCGTCACCACGATCGCGGTCTTCGCGCTGGTGGCCCTCATCGCCAAGGGGGTGACGAAGCTATGACCGCGGAGAACATCGTCGGCCTGGTCGTGGCCGTCGCCCTGCTGGGCTATCTCGTCCTCGCCCTTCTCTTCCCCGAGAGGTTCTGAGTGATGAGCCCCGTCCTCGCCGGTGTGCTCCAGCTGCTCGCCCTCATAGCGGCGCTCGCTCTGGCGTACCGCCCGCTCGGTGACCACATGGCGCGTGTCTACTCCTCGCCCAGGCATCTGAGGGCCGAGAAGTGGATCTACCGCGCCATCGGCGCCAATCCCGCCACCGAGATGCGCTGGCCCGCCTATCTGCGTGGTGTCCTCGCCTTCTCCGCGGTCAGCGTCCTCTTCCTGTATCTGCTCCAGCGGGTCCAGGGCGGTCTGCCGGGCTCGCTCGGCTTCGCGTCGATCGATCCGGACCAGGCGTTCAACACGGCCGCGTCCTTCGTCTCCAACACCAACTGGCAGTCGTACTACGGCGAACAGGCCATGGGCCATGTCGTACAGACCGGCGGTCTCGCGGTGCAGAACTTCCTCTCCGCCGCCGTCGGCATGGCCGTCGCGGTGGCGCTGGTACGCGGCTTCGCCCGCTCCCGCACCGGTGAGCTGGGCAACTTCTGGTCGGACCTGGTGCGCGGCACCGTCCGGATCCTGCTGCCGATCTCTGTCATCGGCGCGCTCGTCCTGGTCGCCTGCGGCGCCATCCAGAACTTCGCGGGTATCCATGAGGTCGGGCAGTTCATGGGCGGCTCGCAGCAGTGGAACGGCGGCGCCGTCGCCTCCCAGGAGGTCATCAAGGAGCTGGGCACCAACGGCGGCGGTTACTTCAACGCCAACTCCGCCCACCCCTTCGAGAACCCCAACCCGATCTCGAACCTCTTCGAGATCTTCCTGATCCTGCTCATCCCGTTCGCGATGACCCGCACCTTCGGCCGGATGGTGGGCAGCCTCCGGCAGGGGTACGCGATCCTCGTCGCGATGCTGGTGATCTGGCTCGGCTTCACGGCGCTGATGATGTGGACCGAGTTCCACCACGGCGGCCCGGCGTTCGACATCGCGGGCGGCGCCCTGGAGGGCAAGGAGACCCGCTTCGGAGTCGGCGGCTCGTCGATCTTCGCGGTGGCCACCACCCTCACCTCGACCGGCGCGGTCAACTCCTTCCTCTCCTCGTTCACCGGGTTCGGCGGCGGTATCGCGATGCTGGGCATGCAGCTCGGTGAGATCGCGCCGGGCGGGGTCGGCTCCGGTCTCTACGGCATGCTGATCATGGCCGTCATCGCGGTGTTCATCGCGGGTCTGATGGTCGGACGTACGCCCGAGTATCTGGGCAAGAAGATCGGCAGCCGCCAGATCAAGTTCGCCGCCTGCTACATCCTGATCACCCCGGCGCTGGTGCTCTGCTTCACCGCCGTGGCGATGGCGCTGCCCACCCCGACGAACTCCCTGACCAACTCGGGGCCGCACGGCTTCTCCGAGATCCTTTACGCGTACACCTCGGGCGCCAACAACAACGGTTCGGCGTTCGCCGGGCTCAACGCGGACACCCAGTGGTTCAACACCACGATCGGGCTGGCGATGCTGCTCGGCCGCTTCGTGCCCATGGTGTTCGTCCTCGCGCTGGCCGGATCGCTCGCCGAGCAGAGCCCCGTACCCAAGACCGCGGGCACACTCCGCACGGAGAAACCGCTGTTCAGCGGAGTGCTGGTGGGCACGATCCTGATCGTCGCCGGCCTGACCTACTTCCCGGCGCTGGCGCTGGGCCCGCTGGCCGAGGGGCTGGCGTCATGAACACTCGTACGAAGCAAGAGGACGCGATGTCCAGTACCACTCCGGCCCGCGCGCCGCACAGCGATGTTCCCACCGGGCACAAACCCGATGACGGACGCGTCGGCGGGGGCCTGTTCGACCCCAAGCAGCTGCTGCGCTCCTTCCCGGAGGCGGTGAGGAAGCTCGACCCGCGGTCGATGGCCAAGTCGCCCGTGATGTTCGTGGTCCTCATCGGGTCCGTCCTCAGCACCGTCTTCGCCGCGCTGAGCCCCGGGGACTGGTTCGGCTGGGCCGTGGCCGCCTGGCTCTGGCTGACGACGATCTTCGCGAATCTGGCGGAGGCGGTCGCCGAGGGGCGTGGCAAGGCGCAGGCCGACACCCTGCGCAAGGCCAAGACCGACACCGTCGCCCGCCGGATCGTCGGCGCACACGAGGAGCGGGTGCCCGGCACGGAGCTGTGCGTCGGCGATCTGGTCGTCTGCGAGGCCGGCGACATCATCCCCGGCGACGGCGATGTGGTCGAAGGCGTCGCCTCTGTCGACGAGTCGGCCATCACCGGTGAATCGGCGCCCGTCATCCGGGAGTCGGGCGGCGACCGCTCGGCCGTCACCGGCGGTACGAAGGTCCTCTCCGACCGCATCGTCATCAAGATCACCACGAAGCCCGGCGAGACCTTCATCGACCGGATGATCGCGCTGGTGGAGGGTGCGGCCAGACAGAAGACGCCCAATGAGATCGCGCTGAACATCCTGCTGGCCTCGTTGACGATCGTCTTCCTGCTCGCGGTCGTCACGCTCCAGCCGTTCGCCGTCTACGCGGGCCAGCGCCAGCCGGTGATCGTGCTGATCGCGCTGCTGGTCTGTCTGATCCCGACCACCATCGGCGCGCTGCTCTCCGCGATCGGCATCGCCGGCATGGACCGGCTCGTACAGCGGAACGTGCTCGCCATGTCGGGGCGTGCGGTCGAGGCCGCGGGCGATGTGTCGACTCTGCTGCTCGACAAGACCGGCACGATCACCCTCGGCAACCGGCAGGCCGCCGAGTTCGTTCCGGTCAAGGGTGTGACGGAGGCCGAGCTCGCCGACGCGGCCCAGCTCTCCTCCCTGGCCGACGAGACCCCCGAGGGCCGCTCCATCGTGGTGCTGGCCAAGGAGAAGTACGGGCTGCGCGAGCGCCACCAGGGCGAGCTGGCCGGCGCCGAGTGGGCCGCCTTCACCGCCCAGACCCGGATGTCCGGTGTCGACCTCGTGGAGAACGGGGTGCGGCGCAAGGTACGCAAGGGCGCGGCCGGTTCGGTCGCCGCCTGGGTCCGCGAGCGCGGCGGCCCGGTGTCCGAGGACACCCGGGAACTCACCGACGCGATCTCTGAGGCCGGTGGTACGCCCCTGCTGGTCGCCCTGGAGGACGACACCGGCGGTGCCCGGGTGCTCGGTGTCATCCACCTCAAGGACGTGGTCAAGGAGGGGATGCGGGAGCGGTTCGACGAGCTGCGCCGTATGGGCATCAAGACCGTCATGATCACCGGTGACAACCCGCTGACCGCACGGGCGATCGCGGAGGAGGCCGGTGTGGACGACTTCCTCGCCGAGGCCACCCCCGAGGACAAGATGGCCCTCATCCGGAGTGAGCAGGCGGGCGGCAAGCTCGTCGCGATGACCGGCGACGGGACGAACGACGCCCCGGCGCTGGCGCAGGCGGATGTCGGCGTGGCCATGAACACCGGTACGTCGGCCGCCAAGGAGGCCGGGAACATGGTGGACCTGGACTCCAACCCGACCAAGCTCATCGAGATCGTCGGCATCGGCAAGCAGCTGCTCATCACCCGTGGCGCGCTGACGACCTTCTCCATCGCCAATGACGTCGCGAAGTACTTCGCGATCATCCCCGCGATGTTCGCGGTCGTCTATCCGAGCCTGGACAAGCTCAACATCATGCGGCTGTCCTCGCCGGAGTCCGCGATCCTCTCCGCGGTCATCTTCAACGCGCTGATCATCGTCGCGCTCGTACCGCTCGCGCTCAGGGGCGTGCGCTACCGGCCGATGAGCGCCGACAGGATGCTCCGCAGGAATCTGGGGATCTACGGCCTCGGCGGACTGATCGCCCCCTTCATCGGCATCAAGATCATCGATCTGCTCCTCTCCCTCATCCCCGGCATCGGGTGAACGGCATGACATCCATGAACAGCTCGGCACGCAACACCGCACGGCTCCTCGGGGCCGGGGCGCGCGCTCTCCTCGTCCTCACCGTCCTGTGCGGGGTGCTCTACCCGCTGGCCGTCACCGGCGTCGCCCAGGGCCTCTTCCCCCACCGGGCGAACGGGTCGGAGGTCAAGGAGGCCGGCGAGGTCGTCGGCTCCTCGCTCATCGGCCAGCGCTACGACCTGCCGCTGAAGAAGGGCCAGGAGACCCCGGAGCCCGACCTCAAGTGGTTCCAGCCGCGCCCGTCCAACGGCCTGGGCAGCAACAGCGTCAACACCCAGTACAAGCTGATCCTCTCCGGGGCCACCAACCGGTCGGGCGACAACGAAGAGCTGATCAAGTGGGTCAAGGACGCCAAGGCCGCGGTGATCAAGGACAACTCCACCCCCGGTTACCGGGTCCCGGCCTCCGCCGTACCGCCGGACGCCGTCACCTCCTCGGGCTCCGGCCTCGACCCGGACATCTCACCGGCGTACGCCCAGCTCCAGGTCCACCGGGTGGCCGAGCGGAACCAGCTCTCCGTCCAGCAGGTGGAGAAACTGGTCAAGGACCACACCCAGCAGCGCGTTCTCGGCTTCGTCGGGGAACCCCGGGTGAATGTCCTCGCGCTGAACGTCGCGCTTCGGGAGTTGATCGGCTGACCATCAGAATCGTGTCAAGACCGACTCACGAGACCGGTGCCGCCCCTTTTGTCCGCATCCCTGGCTGTAGTTTCGACACGGTCGGCGCGTCGGGCGCGGTGGCTCTTCTGGAAGACAATGGGGCCATGGGACGCGGCAAGCTTCGTATCTACCTGGGTGCGGCACCGGGCGTCGGCAAGACATACGCGATGCTCTCCGAGGCGCATCGCAGGGTGGAGCGCGGCACGGACTGTGTCGTGGCGTTCGTCGAGCATCATGACCGGCCGCGTACGGAAGTGATGCTGCACGGACTCGAAGCGGTCCGGCGGCGCGAGCTCGATTACCGCGGGACGGTCTTCACGGAGATGGACATCGACGCGGTGCTTGAGCGCCGTCCGGCCGTCGCCCTGGTCGACGAACTGGCACACACCAATGTGCCGGGCTCCCGCAACGCCAAGCGCTGGCAGGACGTCGAGGAACTGCTCAAGGCCGGGATCGAGGTCGTGTCCACGGTCAATATCCAGCATCTGGAGTCACTCGGCGATGTCGTCGAGTCGATAACCGGAGTACGGCAGCAGGAGACCGTCCCCGACGAGATGGTGCGCCGCGCCGACCAGATCGAGCTTGTCGACATGTCGCCCCAGGCGCTGCGGCGGCGCATGGCGCACGGCAATGTCTACAAGCCCGACAAGGTCGACGCGGCGCTCTCGCACTACTTCCGCCCCGGCAACCTCACCGCGCTGCGTGAGCTGGCGCTGCTCTGGGTCGCCGACCGGGTGGACGAATACCTCCAGCAGTACCGCGGCGAGCACAACATCCGCTCCACCTGGCAGGCCAGGGAGCGCATCGTCGTCGGCCTCACCGGCGGACCGGAGGGACGTACGCTCATCCGGCGCGCCGCCCGGATGGCCGCGAAGGGCTCCGGCAGCGAGATCCTGGCCGTCTACATAGCCAGGAGCGACGGCCTGACCGCCGCCTCGCCCAAGGAACTGACGGTCCAGCGCACCCTGGTGGAGGACCTGGGCGGCACCTTCCACCATGTCATCGGCGACGACATCCCCTCCGCGCTGCTCGAATTCGCGCGCGGGGTCAACGCCACCCAGATCGTGCTGGGCTCCAGCCGGCGCAAGACCTGGCAGTACATCTTCGGGCCCGGAGTCGGCGCCACCGTCGCCCGGGAGTCCGGACCCGATCTGGACGTCCATATCGTCACGCACGAGGAGGCCGCCAAGGGGCGCGGGCTGCCAGTGGCGCGCGGGGCCAGACTCGGCCGCTCCCGGATCGTCTGGGGCTGGCTGGCCGGGGTGGCCGCGCCCGTACTGCTCTCGCTGCTGCTGACGGCGCTGAACAACACGCCGGGGCTCGCCAACGATGTCCTGCTGTTCCTGTTCCTGACCGTGCTGGCCGCGCTGCTCGGCGGACTGCGGCCCGCCCTCGCGTCGGCCGCCGTGGGCTCGCTGCTGCTCAACTTCTACTTCACGCCGCCCACCCACACGCTGACCGTGTCGGACCCCAAGAACCTGGTCGCCATCGTGATCTTCTTCGCGGTGGCCGTGTCGGTGGCGTCCGTGGTGGATCTGGCGGCCCGCCGTACCCACCAGGCGTCCCGGCTGCGCGCCGAGTCGGAGATCCTCTCCTTCCTGGCCGGCAGCGTGCTGCGCGGGGAAACCACACTGGACGCGCTGCTCGAACGGGTACGCGAGACGTTCGCCATGGAGTCCGTCGCACTGCTCGAACGTACGAGCGATGTCGAGCCGTGGACCCGGGCCGGCAGCGTCGGACCGCACCCCGTCGACCGCCCCGAGTCCGCCGATGTCGACATGCCGGTCGGCGACCATATGGCGCTGGCGCTCTCCGGCCGCGTGCTGCCCGCCGAGGACCGGCGCGTGCTCGCCGCCTTCGCCGCCCAGGCCGCCGTCGTACTCGACCGGCAGCGCCTGGTGGGCGAGGCGGAACAGGCCCGTGCGCTCGCCGAGGGCAACCGCATCCGTACGGCGCTGCTGGCGGCCGTCAGTCACGACCTGCGGACCCCGCTGGCCGGCATCAAGGCCTCGGTCACCTCACTGCGCTCCGACGATGTCGAGTGGTCCGAGGAGGACCAGGCCGAACTGCTGGAGGGCATCGAGCACGGCGCCGACCGGCTGGACCATCTGGTCGGCAATCTGCTCGACATGTCCCGGCTCCAGACCGGTACCGTCACCCCGCTGATGCGGGAGATCGACCTCGATGAGGTGGTCCCGTGGGCACTGGGCGGCGTACCGGAGAACAGCGTGGAGCTGGACATACCCGAATCCCTGCCCATGGTGACCGTGGATCCCGGTCTGCTGGAGCGCGCGGTCGCCAATATCGTCGAGAACGCCGTCAAGTACAGCCCCGAGGGACGGCTCGTCACCGTCGCGGCCAGCACGCTGGGCGCGCGGGTCGAGGTACGGGTCGTGGACCGGGGCCCCGGCGTCCCCGACGATGCCAAGGACCGGATCTTCGAACCCTTCCAGCGTCACGGCGACGCGCCGCGCGGGGCCGGAGTCGGCCTCGGCCTCGCGGTCGCCCGTGGCTTCGTGGACGCGATGGGCGGCACGCTGGCCGCCGAGGACACCCCCGGCGGCGGTCTGACCATGGTCCTCACCCTCTCAGCGGCGTCCGGACGAGAGCCGGTACGTCCCGAACCACCCGCCCGGTTCCTCACATGACCGGGACAGCAGAAAGGCAGGCCCCTATGACCCGGGTGCTCGTGGTCGACGACGAGCCGCAGATCGTACGCGCGCTGGTGATCAATCTGAGAGCACGCAAGTACGAGGTGGAGGCGGCGTCCGACGGCGCGAGCGCGCTGGAACTGGCCGCCGCCCGCCATCCCGATGTCGTCGTGCTCGACCTCGGCCTCCCGGACATGGACGGCGTCGAGGTCATCAAGGGCCTGCGCGGCTGGACCCGCGTACCGATCCTGGTGCTCTCCGCGCGCCACACCTCCGACGAGAAGGTCGAGGCGCTGGACGCGGGCGCCGACGACTATGTCACCAAGCCCTTCGGCATGGACGAACTGCTGGCCAGGCTGCGCGCCGCGGTCCGGCGGGCCGAGCCGGTCGGCGGCGACGGCGACGAGACGGTCTCGGTCGTGGAGACCGAGGGGTTCACCGTCGATCTGGCCGCCAAGAAGGTCCACCGCGAGGGCAGGGACGTACGGCTCACCCCGACCGAGTGGCATCTGCTGGAGGTGCTCGTACGCAACACCGGCCGGCTGGTCAGCCAGAAACAGCTCCTCCAGGAGGTCTGGGGCCCGTCGTACGGCACCGAGACCAACTATCTGCGGGTCTATATGGCCCAGCTGCGCCGCAAGCTGGAGGCGGATCCGTCGCACCCCAGGCACTTCGTCACCGAACCGGGCATGGGCTATCGGTTCGAGCGTTGATCCGACCCGTCCATACCCCGGTACGCTTTGTCCATGAGTGCTGAGAAGCCGACCGGCCGCTTCCGCCGGATGCTCGACCGGCTCTCCAGCTCCCAGGAGGATCTGGAGTCCGAGGAACTGCAGGAGGACGCGCAGGCATCGGGCTGTACGCGGATCTCCGACTGCAACGACCGCCAGATCGTACGGGTGACTGGTACGTTGCGGACGGTCACCTTGCGTCCACGGGCCGGAGTGCCCGCGCTGGAGGCGGAGCTGTTCGACGGCACCGCGCCGCTGGACGTGGTGTGGCTGGGCCGGCGCTCGATCGTGGGCATAGAGCCGGGCCGCAAGCTGATCGCCTCCGGCCGGATCTCCCTGAGCCACGGCCGGCGGGTGCTGTTCAATCCCAAATACGAACTCCGACCACTCGGACAGGAGTAGCCGGTGACGTCACCCGACAAGCCCGCCGCCTCGACCGCTTCCCCCACCGCCTCATCTCCCTCATCTCCCTCCTCCGACACCTCGGCCGCTTCGGCCGCTTCGGACGGCGATGTGAAAGCCGCCACCGAGGCGGCTCTTTTCGAGGCCTTCGGCGGCCTGCGCGGCATGGTGGAGACGGTCCTCCCCGGCCTGCTCTTCGTCACGATCTTCACGGTCAACAAGGACCTGCACACATCGGCGATCGCCGCCCTGGCCGTCTCGCTGCTGCTCGTCGTGGTCCGGCTGATCCGCCGGGACACCGTCAAGCACGCCTTCAGCGGGGTCTTCGGTGTCGCGTTCGGTGTCGTCTTCGCGATGATGACCGGCGACGCCAAGGACTTCTATCTGCCCGGCATGATCTACACGCTGGGGCTGGCGGTCGCGTACATCGCCACCACGCTCGCGGGCGTGCCGCTGATCGGGCTGATCCTCGGCCCGATCTTCAAGGAGAACCTCTCCTGGCGCACCCGTAACCCGGGCCGCAAGAAGGCCTATGCCAAGGCCAGCTGGGCCTGGGGGCTGATCCTGCTCGCCAAGTGCGCGATCCTCTTTCCGCTCTACTGGTGGGCGGACACCAACCAGGACACCACCCAGTTCGGCTGGGTTCTGATCGCGCTCAAGATCCCGCCGTTCCTGCTGGCGGTCTATCTGACCTGGGTCTTCCTGGCGAAGGCGCCGCCGCCGATCGATGTGTTCGCCGAGATGGAGGCGGAGGAGCGGGCCGAGAAGGAGCGCGCGGCCGCCGTCGCCGCGCCGACCGGGGACGGGTCGGGGCCACGGCACCGCCGGTAGGCGATCGTCACCGGTCCGCCCGGACCGTCTCTGGGCGCGGGACAGGCCGTACGGGCAGGCTTTCGCCCGTACGGCCTGTCCTGTGTCAGGGCGTCAGCCGGCCGCGTCCTCGCGGCGTACCGACAGCAGATCCTCCAACTGCTCCTCGCGGGCCTGGGCCGCCACGAACAGCAGCTCGTCGCCCGCCTCCAGCGTCTCCTCCGGATTCGGAGTGAGGACGCGCGTCCCGCGGATGATCGTGACCAGCGAGGTGTCCTCGGGCCAGATCACATCACCGACCTGCGTGCCGGTCACGGCCGACTCCGGCGGCAGCGTCAGCTCGACCAGGTTCGCGTCGCCATGGCTGAAGCGCAGCAGCCGTACGAGATCGCCGACGCTCACCGCCTCCTCGACCAGCGCCGACATCAGACGCGGCGTGGAGACCGCGACATCCACCCCCCAGGACTCGTTGAAGAGCCATTCGTTCTTGGGGTTGTTGACCCGGGCCACCACCCGTGGGACGCCGTACTCGGTCTTGGCGAGCAGTGAGACGACCAGATTGACCTTGTCGTCGCCCGTCGCCGCGATCACGACGTGGCAGCGCTGGAGCGCCGCCTCGTCCAGTGACGTGATCTCACAGGCGTCGGCCAGCAGCCATTCCGCCAGCGGCACCCGCTCCACCGAAATGGCGGACGGCGCCTTGTCGATCAGCAGGACCTCGTGTCCGTTCTCCAGCAGCTCACCCGCGATGGAACGGCCCACCGCGCCTGCCCCGGCAATCGCGACGCGCATCAGTTCCCGCCTCCGTCCGGGCCCTCGGCGAATGCCGCCTCGACCTTCTCGATGTCGTCCGTACGCATCATCACGTGGACGAGATCGCCCTCCTGCAGCACCGTCTGGGACGTCGGCAGCATCGCCTCGCCCAGCCGGGTCAGAAACGCGACACGGACGCCCGTCTCCTCCTGGAGCGTGCTGATCTTGTGGCCGATCCAGCTCTCCGCGGTGTGCACCTCGGCGAGTTGTACGCCGCCGCTCGGATCGCGCCACAGCGGCTCCGCGCCGGACGGCAGCAGCCGGCGCATCATCTGGTCGGCGGTCCAGCGGACCGTGGCCACGGTCGGGATGCCCAGCCGCTGGTAGACCTCGGCGCGCTTCGGGTCGTAGATACGGGCGGCCACGTTCTCGATGCCGAACATCTCGCGGGCCACCCGGGCGGCGATGATGTTGGAGTTGTCGCCGCTGCTCACCGCGGCGAAGGCGCCGGCGTCCTCGATCCCCGCGTCGCGCAGGGTGTCCTGGTCGAATCCGACCCCGCTGACGCGACGGCCGCCGAAACCGGAGCCGAGCCGCCGGAACGCGGTGGGGTCCTGGTCGATGACGGCGACGGTGTGCCCCTGCTGCTCCAGGTTCTGCGCGAGTGCGGCACCCACCCGGCCACAGCCCATGATGACAATATGCACGGCCCTACCCCGCACTCCTCATACCCCACCTGAACTGCGTATACATCCTGCTCATGTCTCTTCTCTCGGCTCGCCGGGCAACACGTTGCGGGCACTTGGGGGCCCGCGGGGCACCATGTGCCGACTGGCTGCCGGTCAGGGGCCCGAGCGGTGCCGGGGATGTCGCCCTCGTCCGCGCTCAGGCCCACCGTATCGGCAACCAGGAACGGGAGATCAGGCGTGTGCCCCGTCGGCTGGTCCCGTGCCGCGTGACGCCGGAGCGCGGAGTGTGGCACTGCGCGCGGTCAATCTCTCCCCCTCTCCCCCGTGAGCGTCGACACGATCAGCGATCTGATCGATGTGATCGATGTGATCGCCCGTTGTGAACGAGGCGGCTCGGAGCGGGGCGGCTCGGAGCGGGGCGGCGACTGAACCTCGGAGTGACGGAACGCCCGGACGGAGCCGAGATGCCGAGGATGAGGAACGGATCGCCGCCCGCGCCGAGCACGTCGCGCATCGACGGCACCCACCGGGGGCCCGCCGACATGCCGGGCCGCAGGTGAGGGGTGGTGCCCGCACACGGTCTTGTTCGAACGCATACGATCCCTTCCGTGTCCAAACTGACCGACGTGCCCAAACGGATCCTGATCGGGCGGGCGCTGCGTAGCGACAGGCTCGGGGAGACCCTTCTCCCCAAGCGCATCGCCCTGCCCGTCTTCGCCTCCGACCCGCTGTCCTCGGTGGCGTACGCGCCGGGAGAGGTCCTTCTGGTCCTGTCCATCGCGGGTGTGTCGGCGTACCAGTTCAGCCCCTGGATCGCGCTGGCCGTCGTGGTCCTGATGTTCACGGTCGTCGCGTCGTACCGGCAGAACGTGCACGCCTATCCGAGCGGCGGCGGCGACTACGAGGTCGCCACCACCAACCTCGGCCCCAAGGCCGGCCTCACCGTCGCCAGCGCGCTGCTCGTCGACTACGTACTGACCGTGGCGGTGTCGATCTCCTCCGGCGTGGAGAACCTCGGATCCGCGATCCCCTTCGTGGTGGAGAACAAGGTCCTCTGCGCCATCGGGATAATCGTGCTGCTCACGCTGATGAACCTGCGCGGCGTACGGGAGTCCGGCAAGCTCTTCGCGATCCCGACGTATGTCTTCGTCGGCGGGGTGTTCCTCATGATCATCTGGGGCGCGTTCCGGGGACTCGTACTCAACGAGACCATGCACGCCCCGACGTCCGACTTCGAGATCAAGGCCGAGCATCAGGGCCTGGCCGGCTTCGCGCTGGTCTTCCTGCTGCTGCGGGCCTTCTCCTCCGGCTGCGCCGCGCTGACCGGTGTCGAGGCGATCAGCAATGGCGTGCCGGCCTTCCGCAAGCCGAAGAGCAGGAACGCGGCGACGACCCTCGCCCTGATGGGCGGCCTCGCCGTCACGATGTTCTGCGGCATCATCGTCCTGGCCATGGCCACCGATGTGAAGATGGCGGAGTCGCCCGGTACGGACCTGCTCCGCGACGGCGTCCCGGTCGGCTCGGGCTATGTGCAGAACCCGGTCATCTCGCAGGTCGCCGCCGCCGTCTTCGGCAGCGGCACGTTCCTGTTCGTCCTGCTCGCCGCGGCCACCGCGCTGGTCCTCTTCCTGGCCGCCAACACCGCGTACAACGGCTTCCCGGTGCTCGGCTCGATCCTCGCCCAGGACCGCTATCTGCCGCGCCAGCTGCACACCCGCGGCGACCGGCTGGCCTTCTCCAACGGCATCGTGGTGCTGGCCGGGGCCGCCGCGCTGCTCGTCGGCCTCTACGGCGCGGACTCCACCCGGCTGATCCAGCTCTACATCGTCGGTGTCTTCGTCTCCTTCACGCTCAGCCAGACCGGCATGGTCCGGCACTGGAACCGCCATCTGCGGACCGAGCGGGACCCGGCCAAGCGCCGCCATATGATCCGGTCCCGGGCGATCAACACCTTCGGTGCCTTCTTCACCGGTCTGGTGCTGGTCGTCGTGCTGGCGACCAAGTTCACCCATGGCGCCTGGGTCGCGCTGCTCGGCATGGTGATCTTCTACGGGACGATGACCGCGATCCGAAAGCACTACGACCGGGTCTCGGCGGAGATCGCCGCTGCCGAGGGACCGTCCGACGACAGCGTCCGGCCGTCCCGGGTGCACTCGATCGTGCTCGTCTCCAAGGTCCACAAACCCACGCTGCGCGCCCTCGGGTACGCCAAGCTGATGCGCTCGGACACGCTGGAGGCGCTCAGCATCAATGTCGACCCGGCGGAGACGAAGCAGCTGAGGGAGGAGTGGGAGCGGCGCGGCATCAACGTACCGCTGAAGATCCTCGACTCCCCGTACCGCGAGATCACCCGGCCGGTGATCGAGTACGTACGCGGTCTGCGCTCGGAGAATCCGCGCGACGCGGTGAGCGTCTACATCCCGGAGTATGTGGTCGGCCGCTGGTACGAGCATCTGCTGCACAACCAGAGCGCGCTGCGGCTCAAGGGGCGGCTGCTCTTCACTCCGGGGGTGATGGTCACCTCGGTGCCGTACCAGCTGGAGTCCTCGGAGCTGGCGAAGAAGCGGGCGAAGAGGCGCGCGGCGTATGTGGCGCCGGGTGCGGTCAGGCGCGGTCCGGTGGACTCGCGGCCGAAGGAGCCGGAAGGGAAGGGCTGAGTGGGCCGGGAGGGCTGAGGGGGGCCGGGGCCGGGGCTGAGCGGGCCGGGAGGGCTGAGCGGGGCCGGGGCTGAGCGGGCGGGCCGCGGACGAGGGACTGGCTCGTGGCGGCCGGGTGGGTGACGCGCACGTAGACTGGTGGGCTGTCGTCCACCCCCTCACTGTTTCCCCCTTGCCCCTTATCTTTTCCGCTGATTTCTTTTCCTCTGATCTTTTGGAGCCACCTCCCATGTCAACAGAACCGCAGGCTTCGCTGATCGGGGAGGAGTACGAGGTCGAGGTGGGCCCCGTCGCTCATGGCGGCCACTGCGTCGCCCGTACCTCCGGGGGCCGTGTGCTCTTCGTACGGCACGCCCTGCCCGGCGAGAAGATCGTCGCGCGCGTGACGGAGGGCGAGGAGGACTCCCGCTATCTCCGCGCCGACGCGGTGAAGATCATTGAGCCGTCGAAGGACCGGGTCGAGGCTCCGTGCCCGTACGCGGGCCCCGGCCGGTGCGGCGGCTGCGACTGGCAGCACGCCAAGCCGGGCGCGCAGCGCCGTTTCAAGGGCGAGGTCATCGCCGAACAGCTCCAGCGGCTCGCGGGCCTCACCCCGGAGGAGGCGGGCTGGGACGGTACGGTCATGCCCGCCCCCGGCGACAAGCTGCCCGCCGGCGAGGTGCCGGCCTGGCGCTCGCGCGTGCAGTACGCGATCGACAAGGACGGGCGCGCTGGGCTGCGCAAGCACCGGTCGCACGAGGTCGAGCCGGTCGAGCACTGCATGATCGCCACGGAAGGCGTCAGCGAACTGGGCGTGGAGCGGCGTGAGTGGCCGCAGATCGCCACGGTCGAGGCGATCGCGGCGTCGGGCTCCGGCGACCGGCAGGTGATCCTCACCCCGCGCGAGGGCGGCCGGCTGCCGCTGGTGGAGCTGGACAAGCCGGTGTCCGTCCTGCGGGTGGACGAACGCGACGGGGGAGTGCACCGGGTCCACGGCCGCGCCTTCGTCCGCGAGCGCGCCGACGGCCGTACGTACCGCGTCGGCATGGGCGGCTTCTGGCAGGTCCACCCGCAGGCGCCGCAGATGCTGGTGGAGGCCGTGATGCAGGGCCTGATGCCGAGAAAGGGTGAGACGGCGCTCGATCTGTACTGCGGAGTGGGCCTGTTCGCCGGGGCGATCGCGGAGCGCGTCGGGGAGACCGGCGCTGTGCTCGGCATCGAATCCGGCAAGCGCGCGGCCGAGGACGCCAGGCACAACCTCCAGGACCTGCCCCGGGTCCGGATCGAACAGGGCAAGGTCGACCAGGTGCTGCCGCGCACCGGAATCACCGAGACGGACCTCATCGTCCTGGACCCGCCCCGCGCGGGCGCGGGCAAGCAGACGGTCAAGCACCTCTCGGCCCTCGGCGCCCGCCGCATCGCCTACGTCGCCTGCGACCCGGCAGCCCTCGCCCGGGACCTGGCGTACTTCCGGGAGGGCGGCTACCGCCCGCGCACGCTGCGGGCCTTCGACTTCTTCCCGATGACGCATCACGTGGAGTGCGTGGTGATTCTGGAGCCGGCCGCCAAGGGCTCCTGACCTGTGGTTTTATTCGTGCGCGTTAGGTGCGGTGTGGGCGTTACGGGCGATATCTTGACGCTGAAATGACGCTCGTGGCGCTCATTCGACGCTCGTTCTGATGGAGTGTCAGGCGCCTTGCCGGGCAGGTCAGCCCCAGTCAAGGTGGCGAGCAGTTGGCCTTCACCGCGCCGTCGATCCGTTCCATGGCGATGAACAGCGTGTCGCCCTCGTGCCGCCCGGTCTTGTGCACCGCCGGTACGCCCGGGCGCCCGATGCCAGCGATGACCTGTGACCGATCAGCCTCGTCCGCATGCGCCGGCGCGCGGTGTGTCGTCCCGCTCCCCGGTGACGCGGTGTTCACCGCGCGAAGCTCTCACGCCCGCCACGGGCCCTGGGGAGGGCGAACGGCCGCCGAGGGTCCCCCGGGCTGAAGGCGCGGGGCGCGCGCGACCCGCCGGCGGTGCCGGGTAGCAACGGTCGCAGCGCGTCGTACACCTCCGCCGCCGAAGCCATGCTGCCTCGGCCGAGTGCGCGGGGCGGGACCTGTGAACAAAGTCAACATGCGTTAGCCTGGCCCCGGGAGCGGGAAAGGTGCGAGGGGGTTGCCTGCTCAAGCGCTCTCGCAAGCCGACACTCCGGTTCCGCTCGGCCGACGCCTCTGGAGAAGTGATGACCTCGCCCCCCGCCGTACCGGTGACCCTGGCAGAGATTGCCCGGCTCGCGGGGGTGGGACGGGCCGCCGTGAGCAACTGGCGCCGCCGCCACGACACTTTTCCACCGCGGATCGGCGGCACCGATGTGAGCCCGCACTTCTCCCTGACAGACATCGAGAAATGGCTCAGGGAGAACAGGAAGCTGGGGAAGGTCACGAGCCGCGAATGGCTCTGGCCCCGGTTCGAGGCACTGGGCGACCGTGACGAGACCGGGCTCGCCATCGCCGCCGCGGGACGGCTGCTCGCCCGGGGGGAGAGCGGCGGCGGGCCCGACGACGCCGGATCGGGCCCGGTGCGGGCCGCGGTGGAGCTGGGGCGGCGTGAGGGTTCGTCCGACATCCTCATGTTTCTGCTGCGCCGCTGGCTGGACACGCACGTACGCCAGATCACCACCACCCCCGAGCCGCTTGCCGACCTCATGGCCGATCTCGCCCTGCGGGTGCGCGAGTCCGCCGCCGGCGAACAGCGCGAGGACCCCGTCACGGTGCTCGACCCCGCCTGCGGTGCGGGCCATCTGCTCGCCGCCGCCGCGACGGCCGTCCCCGCCGCGCTGAACCGGCCCGCCGCGCTTCTCGGCTGCGACCGCGATCCGGTGCTCACCGCTCTCACCGACGTGCGGCTCGCACTGCTGCCGCGCCCCGGGGCGCCGGCGCCCGCGCCCGTGGTCGCGCCGGGGGATTCCCTCCGCGCGGATCCCCTCATCGGTACACAGGCGGACATGGTGCTCTGCAACCCGCCCTCCAACGAACGGGACTGGGGGTACGAGGACCTTGCCACGGACGCCCGGTGGGCGCACGGCATGCCGCCCCGCACCGAACCCGAGCTCGCCTGGGTGCAGCACTGCCTCGCCCGGCTCCGCCCCGGAGGCAGCGCCGTCCTGCTGCTGCCGCCGACCGTGGCCGCGCGCAAGGCCGGCCGGAGAATCCGCGGATCGCTGCTGCGCACGGGTGCCCTGCGGGCCGTGGTGGCGCTCCCGCCCGGATCCGCCGCACCGCACAGTGTCTCGCTGCACCTGTGGGTGCTGCGGCGGCCTGTCGCGGGGGAGAGCCCGCCGGGTCCTGGAGAGCTCCTGCTTGTCGACGCCGCCGCGCGGTTTCCTCGGTCCGCGGCCCGGGAGAACGGCCCCGAGTGGGGCGAACTCGGTGCTTTCGTCCGGTCCGTCGTCACCGGCGCGATCGGCGGGGGGACAGTCGGCGGGGCAAGGGGCGGGCTGGCGGCCGAGGACCCCGACACGACCGCGTGGGCCACGGTCATCCCCGTCGTCGACCTCCTCGACGACGAGGTGGACCTCACCCCCGGCCGCCACATCACGTCGGCCTCGGGACACGCCGGACCCCGGCTCGCCGACTCCTGGAACGAGGTCGGCGAACTGCTCGACGGTCTCCGGACCGAAAGCGCCGGCCTGGCCGCCCTCGATCTCAGCAGTGGCACGGCGGATCAACCGAACGCCACCGTCGGCGAACTCGCCCGGGCCGGGGCACTCACCCTCCGCTCGGGCCGCCATCCGGCCGAAGCGGCCACACTGGAGCCCCGGCACGCGAGGATCCCGCTGCTGACCCTCTCCGATCTACTGCTGGACGGATCCCCCCGCGGATGGGCGCACCCGGACGACGCCGTCGTCGTGGAATCCGGGGACGTGGTGGTCGTCGGTGTCTCCAGGGAGTTCTCGGCCTGGGTCCACGAAGGCCCGCCGATGGCGGTGGGCCCACAGATCCACGCCATCCGGGTCGACCCGGAGGTACTTGACCGCTGGTTCCTGGCTGGTTCGCTCACGGCGTCGGCCAACGCCCGCCACGCCGGTACCCATGCGTCGAGTTCCTCCCGGATCGATATGCGCCGACTCCAGGTGCGCCGACTCGCCCTGCCGGAGCAGCAGCGGTACAGCGACGCGTTTCGGCACCTGGCCGCCTTCGAGCGGCTGGCCGAACGGCTGGGGACCGTCGCCAAGGAGCTGGGACGGGACCTCGGCGACGAACTCGCGGCGGGACGCCTCGTGTACGGGAAGTAGACCAGGCGCATGGAAGGCGGACACGTGTCGGACAGCGCCGGGTGCTCCGGCGGGCCCGGTGACGTCACCCCCGCCCGGGCGTCGCACCGGAATCCGGTCCACCGTCCCGTGCGGCGAGCAGTTCCGAGACGCGGTCGGCCGCCTCGCGGCGCTCCGTCTCCACCTGCATGGCGTACGGCTCGGGCAGCGTCGCCGCCATGTAACCGGCCTCGGTGACCACGTTGATCGCCGCCCCGGTGTCGCCGTCGGACTCCAGCCGGCACCGGGCGGCACGCAGTCCGAACACCGCCCGGTCGGCCCGCTCCCGGGGGTTGTTCCCGCGCACCAGGTCGTCCGCGATGTTGTCGTAGAGCCGCGCGGCGGCACCGAAGTCTCCCGCGAGCCAGAGCCCTCCGGCGGTCAGCTCCCAGACCTGCCGGACCAGCGGGCGTCGTCCCCACTCCTCGCGAACGCGGGACACGAGCCCGGCGAGTTCGCTCACCGCGCCCCCGGGCTCACCCTCCTCCAGCTCCCGCTGGGCCGCCGAGCAGAGCAGATCGATCGCGTCCGGGTCCAGCCATCCCCCGTCCTCGTCGTCCCCGCTCCCCCCGGCCGACTCCTGCTCGGGTGACCGGCCCGCGGCCGTGTTCTCGTCGGGCACCCGGAAGGGGCGCGTGGTGTCGTGGGGGTGCCACGGCCGGGGCTCGGGGTCGCCGGGCCGGGGGGTGAACTCACTCAAGACATCGAGGATCTCCCGCATGGCCGGGCGCTTCTCCGGTTCCTTGGCGAGCCCCCGGAGCGCGAGCTCGTCCAAGGCGTCGTCGATCCCCGCCGCGAGGTCGCTCGGTCGCAGCGGCGCCGTACGCAGATGCTGGCGCTCCACCGATCCGTCCCGGTCATTGGCGACGAACGGGGGTCTTCCGGTGAGGAGTTCGTAGAGCACGCAGCAGAACGAATAGACATCCGTGGCCGCGGTGGCCTCCTCTCCCTGGATCTGTTCCGGTGCCCGATAGCCCGGTGTGCCGAGGGTGGAACCCGGCTGGGTGAGGGTGGACTCGATTCCGAGCTGCTTGCCGATGCCGAAATCGATCAGGAACGCCACACCCCGCTCGGAGATCATCAGGTTGTCCGGCTTCAGGTCTCGGTGCACCACGCCGAGCGCATGGGCATGGACGAAGGCGGCGGCGATCTGCGCGGCGGCGGATACGGCGACGGTGGGCGTCAGTGGTGTGTACCGCTGCAGGAAGGTGCGCAGGTTGATCCCCACCACGTGGTACATGACCAGGTAGGGGACCCCGCCGCGCGTTCCGAAGTCGTACTGCTCGGGGATGTTGGGGTGTTTCAGGAAAGCGAGGAGGCCCGCCTCGCGAATGAACCTGAGGCGCCGATGTCCGAGTTCTTCCTCCTGCTCCCGGGTGTCGAGCTGACGGAGGTCCTCGGTGTCCAGGCGCAGAAACTTCACGGCGACCTGTCGGCTGGTCTTTCGGTCATGGGCCCGCCAGATCTGAGCCATCCCTCCCTTGCCGATCGGATCGACCAGTTCGTAGCGGCCGTCGATCAACTCCCCCGCCCGCACGTCCTCCCAGCCCGCTTCCACCCTCTGCGCCCCTCCGTAGTCGACCCGAGTGCCCTGCCTGAAGGCGCAGCGTACCGTGTATCGAACGTGAATGATGTCACGCAACGACTTAGTTCACAGCATGTGTCATGCTGTTTGGGTGCTTCGGTGGTCCGGCTCTTCGGTTCACCCCGTCCGTGCCGCCCTGATCAGGGGGAAACATGGAAAATCCACTCGGAACCATCGGCGAGAGCTGGCTGGTCAAGGTCAGTTCCACCCATGCCCGTTCCGATTCCGACGTCTGCCCGTCCCATCTGCGCACCGCGGTCCGGCCGCTGCTCAGCGCGCAGCTCCCGGACACCCCCGGCACGCCGCCCGCATCCCCCACGGGTGAACAGCCCACACTCCTGGAGGACTTCGGCGCCGGCCCCCTCTTCGCCGCGCTGGACCTATGGGAGCACAGGCACCGACACCCCCGGCGCGTAGTCGAGGAATTGCGCCAGACTCGTGGCGCATTCCGTGGGCGCAAGGCGCCCGCGCACCCCTCCCTCATAGCGTGGACCATTCATGCGTTCGAGCGGTATGTCGCCGCCCGCACCCGGGAACAGCAGGCGGCGCTGGCCGCCGGACTACCCCCCACCGCCCCCGTACAACTGGACTGGACCGTGCGCACCGCGCTGCGGGAGCACCCCGACGACAGGGGCGCGCGGCAGTACGAGCACAAGACCTGGGGCCGTCAGTACGCCTCGGCCGACGGCACGGTAAGGGATCTGTGGATCCCGTCCTTCGGCCGCGCGAAGACCGACCGCCCGGCGGCGGAGAAGGCCGCGATCGCCCATGTCGTCGCACAGGGCCTGCCCGCCCGGCGGCGCGCCCGCCTCACCCACCCGCCCGCGACCTCCCTGGTGAACCCCACGCCGCCGGAGCGGGTGCGGGTCTTCGACTTCGGCTGCGCGGACGGCAGCGTCGCCCCGCTGCTCGACTGGGGGCCGGACACCGTGCGCGATCTGTTCAGGCGTGACGCCGCGCCCGCCTTCATCGCCGCCGCCACCGGCACCGGCGTACGCCCCGGGGCCGGCTGTGTCGGCTGCAAGGTCATCGGCCACTGCGCCCAACCGCCGCGCACTCCGGAACTGTGGGGGCCGCTCCGTGCCCCCGTACCGCCCCGCGCCGCGCGTCGCTCCATCTCAGCCTGGGACCTGCGACTCCACGGCGACTGCCCCGCCCAGTACCACCTCGTGCGCCACCTGCGTCTCAACGACCTCACCCCCGAGAACTCCGGAGCACGCCGTGGGCGCGTGGTGGACGCCGTGCTGAACGCGCGGCACGCACAGCGTCTCCCGCGCAGCTGCCGGGAACTCCCCCCAGCGCACGAGAGCATGCTGCCCCCCGCGCATCCGCTGGAGGAACCGCTGGCCCGAAGCGCCCTGCGGATGCTGGACGAACACCGCGCGCTCTGTCCGCTGGACGGACTGGCCCCGGGGGAGAAGGTGCTGACACAGCATCGGGTCACCGCGTACGTCCCCGAGCTGGACGTCGTCGTCCTCGCCGTGCCGGACCTGCTCCACACCCGTCGGGGCCGGTGGATCTGGCGGGAGACCAAGACCTCCGCCGCACCCCTGTGGGAAGGCCGCCCGCTGCTGAGCTCCTATCCGCAACTGGCCCTGGCGGTTCTGCTGTTCGACAAGGGGGCCCTGGGCGACGGGCCGCGCCGTGGCCGTGTCGAGCTGGAGCACCTGCGGGAGGGCACGGGGGAGAGTCGCCTCGAAGCCATCGACCCCAGCCGCCCCGCCACGGTGGCCGAGGCCCGTGAGGTGATCGCGGATCTCGCCGAGCCCCTGCTCCGGGACACCTCGTACGAACCCCGCACAGGCCGCCACTGCCACACCTGCCAGGTGCGCACCTGGTGCGAGCCCGGCACCGCGCACACCGCGGACCCTCCGCCGGGCGACATCCGCGATGTCACGCCGGGACCGGAGGACGCCGCGTGAGCGGCTATGCCGGGACGATTCCGGACTGGCTGGAGAACCCGGACGTGGTCCTCCTCCGTGACGTCGCCACGGCCGTCGTGCGGTTGGACGAGGTCGTCCAATTGGACTCCTTCACCCTTCCCTATCCCCCCGAAGCGCAGCGCGCCCTGGACGGGCTGGTCCTCGCCTGCCTGCGTGGCGGGGCGCGGCCCCCCGCGGGGGTACCGGAGATGATCCACTGGTGCCGGACCCGCCCCTTGAGGCGCTGGCCCCTCGACGCTCTGCCTCTGGGCCTCTTCAACAAGAACAACCGGCTCATCGACCCTGACTCCGGGAAACCGACGCAGCTCTGCGGCGAGCTGGAGGTCAAAGGGGTCGGGAACAGCACCGGCCGCCAGTACGTCCGACTGGTGATCCACGAGGCCATGAGCGCCTGCCGCGCGGCGAACTCGCCCCAGTCGTACACGGCCTTCCGCCGGCTGCTGGTCACCCGGCCCGTCCTGACCGAGGCGGAGTGGCCGGGCATCAGCACGGACCTCTACCTCGACCCGGTTCAGTTCCTCATCGACGAGATCTACGCACCCGTCCCGGCGGGCCACGGCAGGGACGGTGCCGCTGTCGCCTGCGCACGCTGTCTCACCCTGCTCACCCCCCTGGTCGGGGACGGCTGGTGGTGTGAACGCGACCGCTGCCGGCATCTGGGTCCCCCACCCCTCGGCCGACGGCTGCCCGCCGACGAGGTGGGGGAACTCCGGCAGCTCCGGCACCCGCTCCGGCAGTTCGTCACCGGTCCCGGACACGCCGAGGTGGAGCTGGAGGGGAAACTGCGCGGTCTCGGTCTCGCCGTCGAGATGTGGCCCGGCTTCGACGCGTACGACCTGAGGGTCGCCTTTCCCGACGGTCACATCTGGGCGATCGACGTGAAGGACTGGACCCACCCCGGGTTTCTGGGCCGGGACGCCACCGTCGTACGGCCCGAGCCGCCGTACGACGAGGCGTGCTGGGCCGTGCCGCACTTCCGGGTCCGCGAGCGAGGCGACTACCTGGAGACCTTCGCCCGGGAACGCCCCGCGCACGCTGCCGGGCTGCGCCTGCTCAGCGACGAGCAGGTGGTCGAGGCCGCCCGGAAGCGCCTGCGCGGCGAGCGCGGCCCGGGTGCGCGCATCGCACCGGAGACCCCCATGGGGAAGGGAGCCGATCATGCGTGACCGCAGCGGCTGGTACCAGCGGCTGGCCAAGGACCTGAAACCCTGGCCCGCGGAGTACCGCGGCATCAAACCCGCCCTGCTGTGCCAGGTCGAACTGGGCCTGCGGCTGCTGGAGACGCTGGGGCCCGGGCGGGCGGCGGACGGGGTCTGGGTCCTCCTCGGCGGCTACCCCTTCGCCTCCGCCGCCGGACTGGTGAGATCGCCCGACGACCAGCTCGCCCTGACGGCGGCCCGCCATCTCCTGTGGCCCATGCGGCGGCGACGCCTGTGGCAACAGAGCCTGGAGAGCTATCGGCAACTCCCCGAAGAGCTGCGCGGATACCGTGTCCCGGCCGATGGCGGACCCGCGCGCCGGGTCGCGCATCCGGTGGCCGCTCACCGCTTCGAGGTCTACGACAACGCGCTCGGACGGGTCCCGGACTTCGCGACGAAACCACTTCCGTACGCCGGGGAGGGAACCCACCGCTTCAAGGAGCGGCGCCGGTACTCCTCCGTCACCGTTCCTCCGGAATTCGTGCTCGATCCCGCGCCGGGACACGACCTCGCGTCCCCCCGCCCCGGCCCCGGCGGCCTCGTCGAGATCCCCCTCGCCGAACTGGACGACACCGCGGAGTGGATGGACGCGGAGGAACAACGCCTCGGGAGGCCGCCCAGCCAGTGGCGTGAGCGGCTGTCCCGCCTCGAACTCGATGTCCGCACGGCGGACGGAACGGACTTCGAGCGGGCGAGGACCCTCACCCTGGACGGGCTGACGCACCTCGTGGGCATGGTCGGAGCCGGGAAGTCGACCCTCATGACCCTTCTCGCGGTCTGGGCGCACCGGCGGAGTCTGCGCACCACCCTGGTGGTCGGCGACGTCGCCGAGCAGCTCAGTCTTACCCAGCAACTCCAGGGGCTGGGGCTGCGGGCAGCACTCGTCCAGGGAAGCACCACCCGGCCCAAGCACACCCAGCGCCTGCACCGGCGGCTCGCCGCGCGCGGGGAACGCTCGCTGCTCGACCACACCGATCGGACCTTCGCCCACCTGAGCACGGCCTGTCCGCTCGACGCGCTGCGGGCTCTGGAGACCGTCGAACCGCTCCGCTTCGCCGACGCGCCCTGTGGCGCGCTGCATCCGGTGGAGCGGGGTGCCGACGAGACGGACCAGGAGGAGGACGCACGGTCGCACTCCGCGCGCGTCACCCGGGAGCTCCGGAGCGCCCGGGGCGCGCGTCCGGACGGCGGTGCCGGTGGCTCCGCCGTCCCTGAGTCCGGCGACACCGAGGAGATGGAGACCCTCGGGAACCCGCATGCCTGCCCGCTGTGGAGCGCCTGCCCCCGGCACTCCTCCTCCCGTGATCTCGTGGACGCGCTCATCTGGGTCGCCAACCCCGCGAGCCTGGTCCAGACGGCTGTACCGCGCCAGCTCAACGCCGAGCGCCTGCGCTATCTGGAACTCGCCTGTCTGCGCAGCGACATCGTCGTCGTGGACGAGGCCGACCGCGTCCAGACGCAACTCGACCAGATGTTCGCGCCCACGGCCACTCTGGTCACCACCGGCCCGGAATCCTGGCTCGACCGGCTCCAGACCCACGAGATCGCCGAACTCTCCAGACAGGGACGACTGCAACTCTCGGACCAGGACGTCGAACGCTGGTCGTCCGCCCTCGATGTCGTTGGCTCCGCCGCGGATCGGCTCTACGCCATGCTCCTCGGCGTCCCGACACTGCGGAAATGGGCACAGATCGACTACTTCAGCCCCTGGACCCTTCAGGAACGCCTGCTCAACGCCTGGTACCCGCCGCCGCGCCGGGCCGCCGCCGACGACGACACGGCGGACGAGACCGAACTCTACGACGACGAGGAGGCCCTGGACCGTCTGCCCGAGACGCCCCCCGCCTCGGAGGACACCCCCTGGGCCGCTCGACGGGACCGGCTCACCAAGGTCTTCGACGTCTTCCGCGACGACCCCCTCGGTGATCGCGGGCCGTACGGCACCCCCGCCGACGATCTGGCGAGGTTGGCTCACGACATCCTGCACACACTCCAGGGGAAGCGGACGCGCGAGCGCGTGCGAGCTCTGCTCGACACTCTGCTCGACGGCGCGCCGAAGCCCCGCGAACGACCGCCGCTTCCCGGCGAGGCACCACAGCACGCATCCGAATTCAGCGAGGAGTGGCTCGAACTCAACGCGGAAAGAATGGAGTTCACTCTGGTGCTCTCGGCCCTGCACCAGCGGCTCGACCGGGTGACCTTTCTGTGGCCTCAGGTCGAGGCCGCCCTGCGGCTCGACCCCGGCGAACACGAGCTGACCAGACGCCCGCCCCTGGACTACGCGCCCCTGCTGCCCGAGTCTCCCATGGGCAATGTCCTCGGCTTCCAGTTCCTGCTCGACGAGCGTGACGGCCAGGAAGGACGGCGCACGGGCACCCTCCGCTTCTTCCGGTGCGCGGGGGTGGGCCGCGAGCTTCTTCTCTCGCTGCCCGGGCTGGGCGCCGATTCCGACCGGGGAACGAACGGCCCGAACGTCCTGCTCATGTCCGGGACGAGCTGGGCGGGAACCTCCACCCGGGCCCATGTGGTCGCGCCCGTCCGGGCCGTGCTCAAACCGCAGCCGGAGGCACTGCGCTCGATCGGCGACACCGTCTTCCGCACCGAGTTCATGTACAACGACGCCGGACAGCCCATCCGCGTCTCCGGGGAGAACCTGGAGAAACGCGAGGACGTCCTGCGCCTGCTCGTGTCGAAGCTGGCGCGATCCAACCGGGACCGTACTCCCAGCCCCCTCCAACGCGAACTGGCACAGATTCCCGACCTGCGCCGCAGACGAGCCCTCCTGCTCGTGGGCAGCTACCGGGAGGCCGCGGTGGTGGCCGCGACGCTCGCGGAGATGTCCGGCTGGCGGGACCGCGTCCGGGTGCTCGCCGCGGACGACGCCGCGCTGGAGGCGTCCCTCGCCTCGGAGACACACTCCGAGGGGCCCGCGACGGCGCCCGTGGTGCGCCGCGGCGACCTGGCCGCTTTCGCGGACGACGTCCATGCCCAGATCCTGGTCGCGCCCCTGCTCGCGGTCGAACGCGGACACAACATCCTCACCGTTCCCCAGCGCCCCGGAGAGGAGCGGGTGGCCGCGTTCGGCACCGTGCTCTTTCTCGTCCGCCCCCACCCCCGCCCGGATGACCTCTTCCTCTCCGTCTTCGCCGTCAACGACTGGGGGACGCGGTTCATCCGCAATCACCCCGGCCTGGCCGAGGGCACCTTCGCCGAACTGGTCGGCGACGGGACGGATCTGGACGGAGCGGGCAGCGCCTTCCGCACAGCCGCGCGCGGGGTGTGGCGCCGCCTGCTCTCCCGCTCCTACATGTACTCCAGGCTGTCCGACGCGGAGAAGGAGTCCTTCGCATGGGATCAGCTGGTCACTCTCTGGCAGGTGATCGGCCGCCTGGTCCGCGGTGGGGTTCCCGCCAGGGTCGTCTTCGTCGACGCCGCGTTCGCCCCCCGGCTCGCCGCGGCGGGCGGCCGCGCGGCCGCGGGGCGCCGCCCGCGCTGGCAGAGCGATCCCGGCCTGCTGGTCCGCCTGCGCGACGTGCTGGCCCCCTACTTCGCCCCGGACCCCGGAGTCTGTGCCGACCCCGCTGACCCGTCCCTGGTCAGGCTGCTCTACCGACCGCTGTACGACGCCCTGTGCGGGATCGAGACCTCGCCGCCCGGAAGGCGCTGACCCGTGCCGTGCCCGGTGGAACCCGTGCCGGACGGCCACCGACCCACCACCACACAGACACTCGATGGAGCATCGCCGTGTACCGAGAGATCCGCCGATCCGCCTACCACCTCGCGGACCCCGCGGCCCCGTGGACCGAGGACTACCGTGCTCTGCGCTTCCCGGAACGCTGGCAGAGCACGCTCCTCACACTCCACAACCACGGCCGTCCAGAGACCGAGTGGCAGCGGGTCCTGCCCACCAGAAGCCTGGACACCGCACTGCAGACACTCGCCCCCGAGGTGATCGTGCGGCCACGGGCTCGCCCTCCCATCGGCGAGGGGCCCATGCCACCCGAGGACTTCTGGATGTACGTGCCCGCGGACGCGCCCGATCCCCTGCCCGGCCGGGCCGGCGGTCAAGTGCTCAACGCCTGGCTCCGCACGCTCGTGCCCCGGCGGTCCGAGCACAACCCGGAGCTGCGTGCCCTCCTCCTGCGGTGCAGCGATGAGCTGACGGACACCCCGTTGAGCTGGGAGAGCGTACCGAGGGTGGACCTCCTCGGCACACACCCCACCGAAGGCGGGACGGCCGCACCGGAGCCCCGGCAGTTCCAGCTGGCCACCGACGCGCTCGCCCGCGGCATCCGCGGCCTTGACCCCTATCCCTTCGAAGGCGGTGAACTGCGCTTCCGGGCACTGCCCCGCGGCCCCCGCGACCAAGGGGCTGAGCTCATGTCACAACCCCTGTGCCGCACCATCAAGCGCAAGGAGTGGTGGTTCTCGATCACCCTCAACATCTCGCTGCACACCGTCCCCTTCGACCCGCGGCCGCGGCTGCATCTGCACTGGGGCGTACGCCGCTGGGCCACCCACACGAGGTCCGACACCGGACGGCTGCCACTGCCGTACGGTCAGTCCACCACGGTCCATCTGCGCCCCAAGATTCCTTGGCTGCCCGGGGTGCCCGCGACCGAACGCGGCGCCCTGGCCCGGCTGCGGCGCGACCGTGCCTCCGACGGCTTCACCTGGGCCGAGAACGATCCGGCCGGCATCCTGCACCAGCTCAGCGTCGTCGGACGGTTCCCGGTTCCCGACCGGCTGCTCGCCGACCCGGCCCACTGGATCGGCGACGGCCCCGGCGTCCGGGCTGCCGTCGTCCACAGCAACCACATGGGCGTGCACGAGGTCGGCCCGGGACTCATGCCCCATCAGAGGTCACAGCTCACCGCCTGGGCGGAGACGGCGCTGCCCGCGCGCGTGGTTCGTCTGCCCGATCTGGTGCGCGGCCGGGGCAAAGGCATCGGCGCACCTGCCAATCGTCGCCCGAAGCCGGTGGGCGAACCGGCGAAGAAGGCGGAGGAAGTGCGCGCCGCACAGGCCCGAAGCCGCGCACTCGCGGTCCTCGCCGACCGCACGGGGCTCACGTTCGAGCCGGCCGCCGGGCAGGCGTACGTGACGGTCCGGCTGCTCTGGCGGACCGCGGAACTGCGCCGTCACGCGGTGCGGGAGTTCGCCAGGACACTGGGCCTCGACGGCGACGGCGGGGCACACGCCCTGCCGGAACAGGTTTTCGATGACGCCCGTCCCGGTCAGCCCGCAGTGCTCGAATGGCGGACCCCGGAGCTCGTGGTGCAGTTGCGCTGCCTGCCGCTCACCGACGGGCTCGGGGACCGGCTCGTCCTCGACCCCGCCGTCAGGCGCAAGGGAGAGCGAGTGGCCCGCGCACTGGCCGTTCGCCGCCGGGAGCTGAGCGGCTGGCTCCGCGCGGACGGCGCCGACCTGAACCGTCCCGGCCTCGCCCTGGTGGAGATCGCTCACCGCAGCACCTTCCGTGAGGCCGACACCGATCCCAAGTTCGCCAATCGCCTGGGGTGTGCCGACGCGGGAGTACTGACCCAATTCGTCGTCACGCCGTCCGTGGAACGGCGGATCGCCAACGCCGATACCGTCCAACACCGCGCCCACCATGCCTGGCTGGACGGCTTCCGCCAGCTCGGTGTCCGCGTCCTGCCCGAACACACCCTGGGCGGTGACCTGCCGGACGGTCTTCAGTACGCCGCTCTCTGGATGGTCAAACGGCGCAAGGACGGTCCCACCCGGCTGCCGAGGCACCTGCCGGTCGCCGTGCTCGTCACTCCGCTCCCCGAAGGCAGCGGGCTCTGCGTCGTCCGCGGATGGGACGATGACACCCGCACCTGGATTCCCTATCCGCATTTCCTGCTCGGGCTGGTGAAGAAGGCCGAGATCGACCCGTCCGTCCCGGACGAGCCCGGCTCCGGCGGTACGGCGGACGACGCGCCGCGCATCACCGCGAAGGCGCGGCGGACCAATCTGTCCGAGCAGCGCAGGGAAACCGCGCGCTTCCTCCAGCGCATGCTGCACTCGCTCCGCAATCACCCGACCGTGCTCATCACCCATGCACAGAACAGCAGGTCGCACTGGCCCTGGCTGCAGGACGGGCAGATCGAACCGGACATGATCAGGATCGGTCATGCTCCGCCGGGAGGCATCGACGACGAGCTCCGCCTCGTTCGGGTGCGCGGGCGGGCCGGCCGCGAGACGGCTCAGTGGTGGGGCTTGGCCGAGCCGGGCAAGGCTCATGGTCAGCCGGCGGGGTTCTGGGCGGTCCGGCCGAGTGGCGGCGGACGCCGCGACCCCGGTGAGCGGGTGTTCCACAGCAGCACGGAGCGCCCCGGAACCTTCGCGATCTCACCGGCACTCGACAGGCTCGCCGCGCGGGTCAACGCCGCGGGAAACCTCACCTCCCAGGCAGGCACCGGAGCCTGGAACCCGACGCTGGTCGAGATCGCCGTACTCGGCTGCCATACGGAGCCGGACGCCGAGCCGCCGTCACCTCCTGTGCCCGACGAACCCGAGGCCATCGCCCTCGCGACGCACCAACTGCGTATGGCCCCCGACTATCCTGTCGCGCTCTCCCTTCCGCTTCCTCTGCACCTCGCCGGACTCGCTCAGGCGTATGTCCTTCCCACCGTCGCGGCAGGCGAGCCGGGAGCGGAGACGACGGACGGGGAGACCGTGCCTGAGCCTTCGGACGAGATGGCCGAGAGCCCTCCGGTCGGCCCGGACCCGGATGCCGCCGACCCACCCGGTCCGGGCGCGGAGCCCGAGGCACCCGACGAGCCTCCTCTCCGCTGATTCCGGCACCGGACTCCCGGTACGGCTGCCGCCCGGGTGGGCGGTCCATGCCCCGCTCGCCCCACCGGAAGCGGGCCGGGAACTCTCCCGGCCCGCCTCTCGCCGGTGCCGCTCAGGCCCCGCCTTCGCCCGGCTCCGGCATCATCGTTTCGGGCCCCGGTGGCCCGGTCCTACTCGAATTCGGAGAACAACGCCGATTCGCGGGCGAGCTCGGCCGCCGGCCGGACCGGCTTCCAGACCCGGCCGTGCCATGCGGCGGAGGCCGTACTGAGCGTCCGACGGGCATCGTGCCGCCGGGAGGAAACCGTCCCCCTGGCGCAGCGCCTCGGTGTGGGCCGACTGACACGGTGTTCGATGTGGCTTCGATTCACGAGCTTCTCCTTTTTCTGGGTTTTCCGCTGCTCAATCACCGGGTTGGATTCCTCCCGCATTCGACAATCGGTCGAGGCGTTCGAATGAGTCTCCCAGTGAATCCCCGTTCCGCCGAAGTGGTCGGAGTGGAGTGATCGAAGACTGACAGATCGACTCCGTCGCGGCCAAGTCATCAGCGTTAGGCGAACGTTAACAACCCGTCGTTGAGGTATGGCATGCTTTCCCTCCCGATGTTCGCGGATCCGCCGCGCACGGGAAGAGAGCGAGGCATCATGGAGTTCCGCTTATTGGGTCCGGTGACTGTCCTCCGGGGGGACCGGCCCGTCAGCATGAGATCGCGAAAAGTCTCTGAACTGCTGGCCGTTCTGCTCGTCTCACCCGGACATCGCGCGTCCCATGCCGAGGTCATGCGGTATCTGTGGCCGGGGGAGCCTTCGAACCAGAATCGAATTCGGCAGAACTTTCACCAGCTTCGGCTTTCCGTTCCCGAGATTTGCTCGGAGAGCAATGAGCGGGGGTTCTGCCGGATTCACGTCCAGTCGCAGGACCTCGATCACCTGCGCTTCCGTGGATTGCTACGGGCGGCGGATTCCACGCGTGACTCCTCGGTACGACTCAAGTCGCTCCGCGACGCGATCGACGAGTGGCGGGGGATTCCCTTCGAGGGAATGCAGGGTGCCGCGTTCGAGCGGAAACGGCATGAACTGATGACGGAGCTCCGGGAGACCACGATTGCCTGTGTCCTGGCAGAACTGGAGTGCTCTCAGTCGCGGGCCGCACTCGACCGGGCCGATTCCGCCATGACCCACTGGCCGACAAGTGAGGCGTTGCTCGAACTCAAGGTGCGCGCACTGCGCATGCTCGGCAGGCAGGACGAGATCCCGCCGCTCCTGGCCGAGTGGGAGCGGGAATGCGGCCGTCCCACCGCTCACCTGCTGCTCGCGGACACGTCGGAGGAACACGATCGGGGGAGTACCACCTCCCTCCGTGCGATGGCCCCTCCGAGGCCCCGTCAGCTTCCCCTCGGACCGGTCGAGCTGGTGGGGCGCCGACGTCGGCGCGAGCGGCTGGCGGAGGTCCTTCTGGGTCGAGCCCAGGGGCGGACCCGGCTGGCCGCCCTTTCGGGAATGCCCGGCGTCGGAAAATCCGCGCTCGCCGTCGAGGTCGCGGTGGCGCTCGATCAGTACTTCGCCGACGGCATCCTTCACGTCGATCTCGGAGGGGTCACCCCCGAAGGGCTGCTGCGCCACGAGCATGTGATCGCCCGGCTTCTGAACGATCTCGGAGTGCGCCCGGCGACGCCGACGCTGGACGGCATGGTGTCCGCGTACCGCACGGCGCTCGCGGACCGTGCGGTCCTCCTGATTCTGGACAACGCGCGGGACGAGGAGCACGTCCGTCCGCTGCTCCCCCCGGCCGGGCCCAGCGCGGCGATCGTCACCGGCCGCCGCCACTTGCACGGACTGGAGATCCGGGAGGACGCCGAACTCATCGCTCTCGAACCACTGGACCGGGCGGACGCCACCGAACTCCTTCGAGTGCGGCTCGGTGAGGACCGCATGCGCACAGCCGCTCCCTTCGTGGCCGACATCGTGGAACACTGTTCAGGTCTCCCGCTGGCGCTCGGAATCATGGCCGCGAGAATCACCCGGCGTCCCGCGCGGGCACTGTCGGACATGGTCCGTGAGCTGCGGGTGGAGAGCACCCGGCTGCGCTCACTCGATCTGGGTTCTGAGGACCTGAGCGTGCGCCTGTCGCTCGACGCGTCCCACCGGCAGCTCTCCGCGCCGGCGTCGAGACTGCTCCGACGACTGGCGATCCATCCGGGCCCGACGATCAGCTGGGCGGCACTGCGGGCGATCGACCCCGAGGACGAGGCCCATGTCAGTGAAGCGACCGACGAGCTTCTGCGGATGAGCCTGGTGACCGAGCCCTCTTTCGAGCGATACGCCCTGCATGATCTGGTCCGGGTTCATGCCGAAGCGCTGACCTGCGAGTGGGCCCAAGCCGAGCGGATCCGTGTGGTGAAGCGAGTGCTGCACTTCCTGCTGCACCATGCCTGGGCCTGCGATCGCCGGTTGGAGACCGGGCGTCGGTTGCCGATCGACCGGCCCGGCACACTCAGGGTCATGGCTCCGGCCGACGCGGCGGAGGCGATGAAGTGGTTCGAGGCGGAGTACTCGACTCTGACCGCCGCCGTCGGACTGGCCCAGCGGCACGGACTCGACCGCTACACATGGTTGTTGTCGATGACCCTGGTGACCTTCCAATGGCGGTCCGATCGCCATCTGGACGCGCTCGCCGGTCTCACCCGTGCTCTCCCCGCGGCGACACGGGAGTCGGGCCCGGCCGACGTCGCCATGGTGCGCCGCATGCTCGCGGGCACTCACCGGGCCGTGGGGAATGTCGCGGATGCCGTGCGGGAGCTGAACAGCGCGGTGCGGATCAGCGACGACGACGGAGACATGCTGGGGGCGGCCCTGGGGCGCCACGCCCTCGGGGTCCTGCTGCGGGAGAGCGGTGCACCCGGGGAGGCGCTGGAGCACTTCGGTGCGGCTCTGTCGGCCTTCGAAGAACTCCACGACACCCTTGGCCAAGGGGCTGTGCTGAACGGCATCGGCAGTGCGCGATACGACCTGGGACACCATGAAGAGGCGGTGGAGCACTGTCTGCGGTCCCTGTCCCTGCTGGCGGGCACGGGCGACATCAATGGGCAGGCGCATGCGCACTTCAGCCTGGGCCGCATCCGGATGGCGCGGGCAGATCCCGAGGCTGCTGTCGTCGAGTTGGTGCGTGCCCGCGTGCTGTACCGGTCGCTGACCTATGGGAGCAGGGAGGCCAGGACACTGGTCTGGCTCGCGAAGGCGCTCCGCGCCGCTGGACGGATCACCGAGTCGGCTGAGGCGATGGGGCAGGCCAGAGCCGTACTGAGAAGGGTAGGAGAGATGGATATCGACGCAGCCCTCGACGGGCTCGCCTGCCTTCCGTGACCGGTTCGGTGAGCGGCTGAGGAGGACATCACCCCCCTGCGCACGGCCTGAGGTCCGGTCCTGGCAGCACCCCGCCGAGGAATCCGATCACGGAATGCCGTGGCCCGGCAGTTTGGAATGCATGGCGCCCGGACAAGTGCTGGGCAAACCGGTCGATCCGGCCCACGCGGGCGAGGTTTGGCTGCGGCTCGCCCCCTGGCTCCCCGAACGCGGCGACCCGGCGGCGGCGCTCACCCCCTGGACCGAAGTTGATCCCCTGCGCCCCTTCCGGCACCCGATGGGACCAGAGGCGCGGCCGGTACGCGCGTGGGCGAACACGCGGCGGCCTGACCTCCCGAGGTGACGTACACGCCGGCGCTGTGCTTGTCTTCGATTCGGACATCCCTCACAGGTGAGGGCACCGGTCCGGAAGAATGGACCGACGATGACATCCCAGACCTCCGAGCCCGCTCAGCCGCCCGAGCCATCCGCCCCGGTCCCCGTCGGCTACGCCCCCTTCACCCATCTCACCGTCCCCAACGCCGCTCTCTACCGGCAGGTGATGAGGGCCTTTCTCGTCGCCAAGGAGCGGTTCGCGGTGCATCTGCGGCCGGAGGATGTGTACGCCGCGCTGGACGCGGGGAGCCGGCCCGCTGACGTCGAGGCGGTGGTGAAGGCGCTGGACAGCCTTGTGACCTGGGGCAATTTGCGTGCCGATCCGGACCACGCACGGGTGACGGCGGTCGAAGACTTCTACCGCAGACGGTTCATCTACCAGCTCACCCGGGCCGGTGAGGCGGCCGAGGCGGCGCTGGGGACGTATGACGAGGTGCTGGGGCGGCGCGGCGAACTTCAAGCGGTCGCGCTGCACGACATCGTCACGCAGCTGAGGGCGCTGCTCGTGATCGCGTCGCAGGACGAGCCCGACCCGGCGAAGGCGTACATCGCCCTGTCCGTGCTGACGGCGCGCTTCACCGACCTCGCGGACAACGCCCGTGCCTTCATGGGGTCGCTCCAGCGGAGCATCGACCTGCACGACATCGAGGTCGAGGCGTTCCTCGCGTACAAGGACCGGCTGATCCAGTACCTGGAGCGGTTCATCCAGGACCTCATCACCCTCGGGGGACGGATCGCCCTGCTGATCGGGGAGTTGGAGGATCAGGGGCGGGTCGGGCCGCTGCTGCGGCTCGCCGCCGCCCGCGGGGCCGCCGACGCCGCTCCCGAGGACGCCGAGCACGCGGAGGCGGTGGCGTACGAGAAGTGGGCTGCCCGGTGGTCCGGGCTCGCCCAGTGGTTCGTGTCGGCGGAGGGACGGGAGTCGCAGGCCCGGCTGCTGCGTGGTCGAGCTCTCGGGTCCATCCCGCAGCTTCTCGCCGTCGTACGGCAGTTGAACGAGCGGCGGGCCGGGCGATCAGACCGCTCGGCCGACTTCCGCACGCTGGCGCGGTGGTTCGCCCAGGCGCCGGATGACGTGGCGAGGCACCGGCTGTGGCGGGTGGCGTTCGGGCTGCACGCCTCCCGACACCTCACCGTCGACGCCGACACCCTCGCCGAGCGGACGGCCGCGCCGGAGCCGGCCTCGACCCCGTGGGGCGAGGCGCGACCGCTGCGGATCAGTCCCCAGCTGCGCCGTACCGGCAGTTACGAACGGCGCGGCAAGCCACGCCGGGTGGCCGACCGGGGCGAGGCGAAGCGCAGGCTCGCTGAGATCGCGGCCCGGCAGGCGGGGGAGGCCAGAGAGGCGCGGGACCGTCTCGTGACGGGCGGGCCGGTGAGGTTGTCCCGGCTGGGAGAACTCGATCCGTTCGCCTTCCAGTTGTTCCTGCGCCTGCTCGGCGACGCGCTCGCCACCTGGCGGCCGGGCATGACGACCACCGTGGTCGCCGGCGGTGACGGTTCGATGGAGATCCGGCTGACCGCGCTCGACGACGGCTCGACCGCCGAAGTGCACACCCCAGACGGGGTGTTCAGCGGCCCGGACCATCTGATCGACATCACCGACCTCACGGCGGGGGAAGAGGGCGGTGGCGAGGCCGGTGCGCCCGCCGGGGGTCCTTCCACCGGGGGACAGCCGACTCCACCGACAGCCATGCCCACAGCCATGCCCACAGCCATGCCCACAGCCATGCCCGCGTCCGTCCCCCGGCAGAGCGGCCCCCTACCGCCCGCTCGGGCCGCCGCGCACCTTCCGGAGGAACGATGAGCGGCCCCCTGGCCGAGGTCCTGGACGGCCAGCGCCAGGCCGACCTGCGGCGGGCCGCGCGAGCACTGCTGAAGGAGCCGCTGCTCACCGCCGACGGGCCGTACCCCGACGAGTTCCCGCTGGTGCGCCGGCACGTCGCCGAACTGCGGGAGTGGTTCGAGCGCAACACCGGCTGGACGCTCCGTACGGACGCCGACGCCGCACGGCTGCGCAAGACACCCGGCACCCTCACCGACGCCACGCACCCCGCGCGCGAGGCCGTCCGGACCGCCCTGCCCTTCACCCGCCGCCGCTACGTTCTGCTCTGTCTGACCCTGGCCGCGCTGGAAAGGGGCGAGTCGCAGGTGGCACTCGGACGCCTCGCCGAACAGGTCGTCCTGGCCGCCGCCGATCCCGAACTCGTCGCCGCCGGTATCACGTTCACCCTGGAGCGGCGCGACGAGCGCATCGACCTCGCGGCTGTCGTCCGCCTGCTGCTGCGACTCGGCGTACTGCGGCGGGTCGCCGGCGACGAGGACGCGTACGTCAGTGGCTCGGGGGACGTGCTGTACGACGTGAGACGGCGCGTGCTGGCAGGGATGCCGGCGTCCCTGCGGGGCCCCTCCACGGTCGAGGCCGAGGACTTCGAAGGACGCCTGGTGGAGATGACGGCGCAGACCGCGCTCGACAGCGACGAGCTCAGGTTCCGTGCGATCCGCTGGAAGCTGACCCGCCGCCTCCTCGACGACCCGGTGCTCTACTACGACGACCTGACCGACGACGAACTGGCCTACCTCACCCGGCAGCGCGGCTTCATCACCGCGCGTATCAACGAACTGACCGGGCTGGTCGCGGAGGTCCGGGCCGAAGGCATTGCCATGGTCGACCCGCTGGACGACCTGACGGACGTACGCATGCCGGAGCAGGGCACGCACGGACACATCACTCTGCTGCTGGCAGGGCACTTGGTCCGGGCGGCCGGGCCCGTCGCCCCGGCGGATCTGGCGTCCCGGGTAAGGGAACTGGCCGTGGAGCACGGCAGTTTCTGGTCCAAGTCGGCGAGGGAGGCGGGAGCGGAGCCCGAACTCGTGGAGCAGGCGCTGACGAAGCTGGTGGCCCTGGGACTCGCCGAGCGCACGGAACGGGGTGTCGTGCCGCGACCGGCCCTCGCCCGGTACGCGGTCGGCGAGCCCGTCGTCAGGGAACCGGGGCCGGTCCGCCGCCCGGCCGTGACACCGGACACGACCATGAAGGACGAAAGGTGAACAGCGCCGTGACCGCATTGCCCACCCCCGTGCCCGGCCGGTGGCGGCCCCTGCGTATCGGGCTCGTCGATCTGTTCCACTATGACGTCGAGGAGTTCTGGTTCCGCGACGGCCGACTGCTGCTGCGCGGCAACAACGGCACCGGCAAGTCCAAAGTGCTCGCCCTTACCCTGCCGTTCCTGCTGGACGGCGACCTCTCCGCCCGCCGTGTCGAACCCGACGGCGACCCGGGCAAGCGGATGGAGTGGAACCTGCTCCTGGGCGGCGAGCACCCGCATCCGGAACGGCTCGGCTACACCTGGATCGAGTTCGGACGGCTCGACGGGACCACGGGTGAGGCGTATTTCCGTACGCTGCTGTGCGGGCTGAAGGCGGTCGCCGGACGTGGCATCGCCCGCCACTGGTTCGCGGTGACGGATCAGCGGGTCGGCGCCGGCCTCGATCTGCTGGACGCGACCGGCACCGCTCTGTCCCGGGACCGGCTCGCGGAGGCCGTCGGCAGCCGCGGAATGGTCTACGACACCGCGAAGACCTACCGCAGAGCGGTCGACGAAGCTCTCTTCGGGCTCGGGGAGCGACGCTACGGCGCGCTGGTCGACCTCCTGATCCAGCTGCGCCAGCCCCAACTGTCCAAGCGCCCCAACGAAGCCGCCCTGTCCCGGGCGCTGACCGAGGCGCTGCCGCCGATGGACCAGGCGGTCGTCGCCGACGCGGCGGAGGCGTTCAGATCGCTGGACGAGGAGAAGGAGGAACTGCGGGCGGCCCGCGAGGCCGAGCAGGCGTCCACGGCATTCCTCGACCACTACCGGCGCTACGCCCGCCTCGCCTCCCGGCGCCGCGCCCGCCTGCCCCGCCGCGAGCACGCCCGGTACGAGAACCTTCAGCGTGAACTCGTCAGGGCGCAGGCGGACCGGGACCAGGCCGTGAAGGACCGGGAGGCGGCCGGGGAGCGGGGCGCGGCGCTGGACGAGAGGGCCGCGCGGTTGAGCGCCCAGGACGCCGCGCTGCGGTCCGGACCCGAGATGCGCGACGCCCGCGCACTCGACCGGGCGGCGGCCGACGCCTCCCGCACGGCCGGAGAACTGACACGGGCCGAGGCGGACCGGCGGACGGCGGCCGAAGCCCACACGCGGGCCCTGGGACGGCTGGCCACCGCGGACAACCGGCTCACAGCGGCCCAGGGGGCCTTGGAAGACATCCAGGACCGCGCGGCGGACAGCGCCGCGGCGGCCCGGCTCGGCGCCCCCCGGACGCGGGGAGCCCCCGACGCGGTCCTGCGCCGGGAGGCGGACGAGGCGACGTCGGGCAGGCGGCGCGCCGTCGAGCACGTGGAGGAACTCGCCACGCGGGCCGAGCGGACCGAGGAACAGCACAGGGCCGCCCGGCTGCGCGCGGACGAGGCCGACGAGGAGGTCGTGCACAGCGGGGAGAGGCTGGCCGAGGCGGAGGAGAACGTCGCCGGGGCGGGACGGACGCTGATCACAGCCGTGCGGGAGCACCTTTCCGGGTGCGTGGAACTGCGGGTACCCGGGCTGCCGGGGGTCTTGGACGCGGTGCAGGACTGGGTGAACGGTCTGGCCGGCCCTCTGCCGGCCCGCGCCGCGGCGGCCACGGCCCATCGCACCGCCGCCTCCCGTCTGGCCGACCGCGCGGCCGGACTGGCCCACCGCGAGGCGGTGCGGGCGGAACGGCAGCGGCTCACGGCCGAGGAACTGGCGGCGCTCGAAACGGGCGGTGAGCGCGGCCCGGCGGTTCCCCACACGCGCACGTCCGATGTCCGGGACCGGGGCCTCGGCGCCCCCCTGTGGCGGCTCGTCGACTTCCGCCCGCATGTCACCGAGCCCGAACGCGCGGGCCTGGAAGCCGCGCTGGAGGCGTCGGGGCTCCTCGACGCCTGGGTACGGCCGGACGGATCCGCGGTCGGGGCGGACGGCCACGACGTACTGCTCGACCCGGTCGGACCGTTCGGCGGAGCGCGCCTCGACCGTGCGCTGTGCCCGGCGGTCAACCACGCGGACGTGGGCGCCGCCACCGTGGGGGAGGCGACGGTCGCGCGACTGCTCGCCTCGATCGGGCTGGCCGGGATGAACGAGGACAGGCCCGAGGAGACCTCCTGGGAGGCCCGCGGCAACGACACCTGGGTCCGCGTGGACGGGCGCTTCCGGGTCGGTGCGCTCACCGGGAGCTGGGCCAAGGACAGCGCCCAGTACGTCGGAGAAGGCGCGCGGGAACAAGCGCGCCGCTCCCGGATCGGCGAACTGCGCACCGAACTGGACGCATTGGCGGCGCAACGCGAACGACTGGCTCAGGAGTCCCTGGCCGTGGCCGAGCGCCGTGGCGTGCTCGACGCCGAACTCGCCGCCGTACCGGGCGAGGACGACCTGCGTCATGCCCACGCACGCGTCACCGCCGCGGCCGAAGCGGCCCACCGGGCCCGGGCCCGGCAGAACGAGCGGGCCGCGGAACTGGCCGTGGTGGCGGAGCGGGCCGACCGTGCGGCGGCCGAACTCGCCGAGATCGCCGCCGCCCTGAACCTCCCCACCGACAGGGCGGGACTGGGCGCCGTGCGTCAGGCGCTCGCCGACCACACCGCCCTCTTGGCCGCGCTGTGGCCCGCGCTGCGCGAACGCGCGGAGGCTCAGCGCGCGGTGACCGGCGAGCGGGCGGAGACCCGCCGGGCCGAACTGCGCGTGGCCGAACTCGCGGAGCGCGTGACGGAGACCGCCCGGGTCGGCGCGGCGGCGGACGAACACCTCAGGACACTTCGGTCCACCGTCGGAGCGGCCGTCGCCGAACTCCAGCGGCTGCTGGCGGAAACGGCGGCGGCCGCCCGTACCTGCGAGCACGAACAGCGGCGGGCCCAGGCGGACTTCGGTGACGCGGACCGGCGGGCCAGTCGCGCCGAGGGGCGCATCGAGCGGCTGGCCGAGGACGTCACCGACGCGACCGCCGCGCGCGGAGAAGCCATCGCCGCTCTCCAACGGTTCGCCTCGACAGGGCTGCTCTCCGTCGCCCTGCCCGACATCGCCGTACCGGACGACGACGGAGGGACATGGGCGGCGACCCCCGCCGTCACTCTCGCTCGCGCCATCGAGTCCCGGCTCGCTTCCGTAGACGACTCGGACGCGGCCTGGGAGCGCGTACAGAAACGGCTGAGCGAGGAGTTCGGCAGGCTGCAGGACGCGCTGTCGCGGCACGGCCACACCGCCACCGCCCGCCCGAGTGAGGACGGGATGCGGGTCGACATCGTCTACCAGGGCCGGGAACGGGCCGTGCCCGAACTCGCCGAGGCACTGGTAGTCGAGGTCACCGAACTGACCCGCATCCTGTCCGCGCACGAGCGCGAGATCCTTCAGACCCACCTGATCACCGAGGTCGCCGGGACGCTCCAGGAGCTCATCGGGGCAGCCGAACGACAGGTACGCGCGATGAACAGAGAGCTGGAGGAACGCCCGACCTCGACAGGGATGACACTGCGGCTGGTGTGGCGGGCGTCCCGCCGGGCGCCGCGGGGACTGGCGCAGGCTCGTGAACGACTGCGTCAGTCCGCGGACGCCTGGTCACCCGAGGACCGGGCCGCGGTCGGCGCGTTCCTCCAGGAGCAGATCGCCCGTCGGCAGGCCGACGACAGCGCCGGGAGCTGGCTGGAGGACCTTACCGCCGCCCTCGACTACCGGACCTGGCATGAGTTCGGCGTCGAACGCCACCAGCACGGCAAATGGGTACCGGCCACCGGGCCCGCCTCGGGCGGTGAACGGGTACTGGCCGCGTCCGTGCCCCTGTTCGCCGCCGCGTCCTCCCATTACGCGAGCGCGGCGGGCGCCCACGCACCCCGTCTGGTCACCCTTGACGAGGCGTTCGCCGGCGTCGACGACGACTCGCGCGCCAAGTGTCTGGGTCTGTTGCGCGCCTTCGACCTCGACGTCGTCATGACCAGCGAACGGGAATGGGCCTGCTATCCCCAGGTACCGGGAATCGCGATCGCGCAGCTCTCGCGCGTGGACGACATCGCCGCCGTGCTGGTGACGCGGTGGGAGTGGGACGGCAGCGACCGACGGCGCGGCACGGAGCCCGGTGGACAGGCGGGCGCGTGGAAGGTGAACTCCCGTGCCGCCGGGCCCGGCGAGGTGGCGGGTGGGGCGACGAGCCCCTTCGGCGAGCCGGGGCGTAACACCGTCCTCGACGGCACCGGCGAACAGGAGTCCCTGTGGAGGTGAATCCCGCGGCGGAGGACCAGGCCGACATCGACGCCCGGCGCCTCGGCCGTCTGCTCGGTGACCCCGCCCTTGCCTGGCTCGTGGACCGCGCCCGGCAGCGGATGGAACGCGGCCGGCCGCTCACCGGCTCCGTCACACTGTCCGACCCCGGCGAATCCCAACGCCACGCCGCCGAACGCCTGCTGGGACGCGCACCACGAGCCGGTGGCTCCCTGAGCGTTCGCCTCGACACTGTGGACGCGATCCTCCGGCGCTCCGGTGTCAGCCCCGACGGCCTGGGGGCGGCCGTGGTGGCACTCACCGGGCCCGTGACACCTCGGTCGGAGATACGGAACAGGGAGGAACGGGCCTGGGAGGAGGCGTACGCGCCGCTGGGCACCCTCGACGCCGAGCTCGCCCACTGGGCGGAGCGGATCCGCGGAGACGGTCTCGTACGACGCCTCGCCCGCACACCGGAAGCGGCCGGCCCGCTGGTGAAGGCCGCCGTGCGCGCGCTGCGTGCGCTGCCCGCGTCACCCCCGACGTCGCGAGCGACGTTCGCGGCACAGAATCTCTCGGGCGCCCATGCCCTGGACGAGGGGACACCGCTCGCCACTCTTGTCCTGTCCGGGCTCCGTTCCCTCACCGGCTTTCCGGACGGCGCCGGTGCCCAGTGGCGGCGGGAGGCATGGGCTTCGGCGGGTCTGCTCAAGGACGACCTGTCATCGACCGTCCTCACCCTCAACCTGCGCGGTACTCCATCCCTCGACTGGATGGCCGACGCGGGTGAGCCCGCCGTACTGACGCTCCGGTCTCTCACCCGTCGCACACCGGTCGCCGCCGTCCCGGCCACGGGAACCGTCCACGTATGTGAGAACCCGGCCGTGCTGTCCGCCGCCGCCGACGCCTTCGGCCCGAAGTGTCCGCCGCTGGTGTGCCTCCAAGGGCAGCCGTCGGCCGCCGCCATCACGCTGCTGCGCGACCTGTCCGCGCGGGGGGCGGGCCTTCTTCTCCACGGCGACTTCGACTGGGGCGGGGTACGCATCGCCACGGCGCTGCGGCGCGGCGTCCCTTGGCGGCCGTGGCGCTACACCGCCGCCCACTACCGGGAAGCGGTGACCGGAGTGGCCGAGGCCCCGGACTTGACGGGCCCGCCCGCCGCGACGCCGTGGGATCCGGACCTGGCCGTCGCTCTCGCCGAGTGCGGTGTTCGGGTCGAGGAGGAAGCGGTGCTGGACGACTTGCTGGCGGACCTGGGACGCGGGGCCCGCTGAGGCGCGTCCCCACGTACGCGGTACGGGTACGGGTACGGCACAGCAGGCAGCGGGAACCAGTCCGACCTGGTCCGAACCGGTCCGAACCGGTCTGAACCGGGCCGGACCGCCGACTTCGCTTCGTGCGCCCCCGCTTCGCGACAGGGGCCGTTGGTCAATCCGTCGGTGCATACCCATTGACCCACTCGCGTCTGCATATCTAGTCTCCGTCTCTATACGTAGACGCCGTCTTTGTATGAAGACCTCATCCGTGGGAGTGGACAAGCGGGGGCGTGGGAGACAGCGGACGTCGTGAGCGCCGACCCGGCGGCGGCACTGCCCGCCGGCGGGCACACAGCTGACAGCACAGTTCAAAGGGGAACTGATTCATGCCACTTGTCGTCGTCGGCATCAGCGTATTGGCCCTTCTCTTCCTCATGACGAAGCTCAGACTGAACGGCTTCGCCGCCCTCCTCCTCGTGGCTGTCTGCGTCGCCCTGGTGCGGGGGATCCCCGTGGCGGAGATCCCGGATGTCCTCTCGGAGGGCATCGGTGGGCAGATCGGCGACACCATGCTCACCATCGGGCTCGGTGCCATGGTCGGCCGGGTGATGGGGGACTCCGGTGCCGCTCAGCGCATAGCCTCCAAGCTGCTCGCCGTCTGCGGTCCGCGCGGGGTGCAGGTGGCCATGGTGCTGACGGCCATGCTCATCGGCGTCACGATGTTCTACGAGGTCGCCTTCGTCATCATCGTGCCCGTCGCCTTCACCCTCGTGCGGGTCACCCGGTCGAACCTGCTGTGGGTCGGACTGCCGATGTCCATCGCTCTGTCCACGATGCACAGCTTCCTGCCCCCGCATCCCGGCCCGACGGCGGTGGCCTCGACCTTCCACGCCTCGGTCGGACTGACCCTGTTCTACGGCCTGTTCATCGCGGTCCCCGTCGGCGTGCTCATCGCGCTGGTGTGGCCGAGGCTGCCCTTCGTCCGGGCGATGAACCCCTCCGTACCCAAGGGCCTGGTGAGCGAACGCGTCTTCGAGGACGAGGAGATGCCGGGCACGGCCTGGTCGCTGGCGGTCGCGCTGCTGCCCGTGGTGCTGATCGCCGGGGCCGCCGTGACCGACATGGTCACCTCGGCGAAGACCCCGGTCGTGCATGTGGTCGAGTTCGTCGGTTCGGCGCCGGTCGCGCTGCTGCTGACGCTGCTCGTCGCGATCTGGGCCTTCGGACCCCGGATCGGCCGGAGCCTGGAGGAGGTCGGCGCCTCCTGCCGCGGCGCGGCGCAGGCGATGGCGATGATCTTGCTGGTGATCGGGGCCGGCGGTGCCTTCAAGCAGGTTCTCGTCGACGGCGGGATATCGGACTACATCAAGGACGTGACCGAGGGCTGGTCCATCTCGCCGATCATCCTCGCCTGGCTCGTCGCCGTGATCCTCAGGGTGGCCCTGGGCTCGGCTACGGTCGCCGTCGTCACGGCGTCCGGCGTCGTACTGCCGCTGGTCGCGGGCAGCGGGGTCGCTCCCGAGATCATGGTGCTCGCCGTCTCCTGCGGCTCGATCGCCTTCTCACACGTCAACGACCCGGGCTTCTGGATGTTCAAGGAGTACTTCAACCTGTCGGTCATGGAGGCGATCAAGGTACGTACCTCCTATACGACCGTGCTCGCCGTCCTCGGCCTCGGGGGCGTCCTCGTCCTGGAACGCGTCCTGAACGCCCTCAACCTCTGAACGCGCGCCGCCCGCTCCGTGAGACAACGACCCCCGATCACGAAGGATTCATGTCATGAGCCAACCCGTCGTCACCCGCTTCTCCGTGTATCCGGTGGCCGGCCGTGACTCCATGCTGCTCAACCTCTCCGGCGCGCACGCCCCGTACTTCACCCGGAACGTCCTGGTCATCGAGGACTCCCAGGGCCGGACGGGACTGGGCGAAGTGCCGGGAGGCGAGGAGATCACCCGCACGCTGCGCGAAGCGGAATCCCTCGTCGTCGGTGCGCGGGTGGGCGACCACCTGAGCGTCCTGCGTGCCATGGGGGAGCGATTCGGTGGCCGTGACGACCGGGGACGGGGCGAGCAGACCTTCGACCTGCGTACCGCGGTGCACGCCGTCACGGCCGTCGAATCCGGACTGCTGGATCTGCTGGGCCAGCATCTGGAGGTACCCGTGGCGGCACTGCTCGGCGACGGCAAGCAGCGTGATTCCGTGCGGGTCCTCGGTTATCTGTTCTACGTGGGCGACCCCGGTCGGACCGACCTGGAGTACGTCCGCGAACCCGACTCCGCCGTGGAGTGGTACCGGATCCGGCGCGAGGAGGCACTGACCCCGGAAGCGATCGTCCGCCAGGCGGAGGCCACGTACGCGCGCTACGGCTTCCGCGACTTCAAGCTCAAGGGCGGTGTGCTGGCGGGCGCCGAGGAGGTCAAGGCGGTACGAGCGCTCAAGGAACGCTTCCCCGAGGCGCGGATCACCCTCGATCCCAATGGGGCCTGGTCGCTGCGGGAAGCCGTCGAGCTGTGCCGGCCCCTGGTCGGCACACTCGCCTACGCCGAGGACCCGTGCGGAGCCGAGAGCGGCTACTCGGGCCGGGAGATCCTCGCGGAGTTCCGCCGCGCCACCGCTCTGCCCACCGCGACCAACATGATCGCGACCGACTGGCGCCAGCTCAGCCACGCGCTGGCGCTGCGGTCCGTCGACATCCCGCTCGCGGACCCGCACTTCTGGACCATGCGGGGGTCGGTGCGGGTGGCCCAGCTGTGCGATGCGACGGGTCTGACATGGGGGTGCCATTCCAACAACCACTTCGACATATCCCTCGCCATGATGGCCCACTGCGGAGCCGCCGCCCCGGGTGACTACAACGCGCTGGACACGCACTGGATCTGGCAGGAGGGCCTGGATCGCCTGACCGTCGAAGCCCCGCGCATCGTCGACGGAGCGGTCGCGGTCGACGACACGCCCGGACTCGGTGTCCGCCTCGACATGGACCGGCTGCTCGCGGCCCATGAGCTCTACCTGGCGAAGGGGCTCTCGGGGCGTGACGACGCCGTCGGGATGCGCTACCTGGTGAACGACTGGACCTTCGACAGCAAGCGTCCCTGCCTGGCGCGGTGAACCGAGTCCGTGAGGCGGCGACCGCGGGGGTGACGACCGCGGGGACGACGACCGCGGGGACGACGACCGCGGGGGGTGATCACGGTGATCACGCGCCGCGCGCTTCGCCACGCGGTCACTCAGGCCGCGCGTTCCCACTCTCCGGTCGCTCGTCCGCCTCGACCAGCCGGGCGAGATTCGCCAAGGCCATGCGGGTGCCCAGCTCATTGTCGGCGGCGGGCACATCGTCGGGAATTCCCTCGTGCACGATCAGGACATCCGTCGCGCCGTCCGCGTCCGCGTCCGCGTCGGTGAGTGTGGTCGTCATCGTCATCGTGCCGCGCAAGCCGGGGTCCGCCGTCTCGAACGCGAACACCTCGGTCACCTGCTCGTCGGGCACGAGCCGTGTGAAGTGGCCGTGGTACGTGTCGGTGTGCGCGCCCGACTTGCCGCCGGCCGTGGGCTCGTCGTAGGTGAGTGAGACACGGAACGTGCCACCTTCGCGGGGATCGAACGCGTGTACGTGGCTGGTCATGCCGTCGGGCACCCGCCATCGTGCGACCGCGTCCGCGTCGAGAAGCGCTCGGTAGACGGCCGCGCGGGGCGCGTTCACGCGTCGGGAGACTCGCGTCGAATGCATGGCCCCAACGTATCGCCGACAGCTCCGTAGTGGCAGGGGCGTGAGCAGTGGTGGCAGTGGTGGCAGTGGTGGCAGTGACGGCGGGGGGTGTCACACGCGGGATGGATATATCAATCATTTTGATTTATCGTCTGTCCCACAGCACCACTGCCTGCCGCACCGGGACGGAAGGAACCACCATGTCGGGCGACATCTTGGTCAGCGCCCTCGCGAACGCCCCCGCGACCCCGCTGCCGCACTTCTGGAGCCGCGTCGTCGGCGCCGGACGCGCCAATGAGGGGCTGCGCGCCGACTGGCAGCGCCAGCTCCGCGAGGCCCACGAGGCGTGCGGCTTCGAGTACATACGCTTCCACGGGCTCTTCCACGACGACATGTTCGTGTACACGGAGCGTGAGGACGGCACCCCCGTCCATAACTTCCAGTACGTCGACGCGCTCTTCGACTTCCTCCTGGACCTCGGGGTCCGGCCGTTCGTGGAGTTCGGCTTCAGCCCGCGTGCCCTCGCCCGGGAGACCAGCACCGTCTTCTGGTGGGGAGCGCACGGCGCCCCGCCCGTGGACCTCGACAAGTGGGCCGCGCTGATCGACGGCATCACCCGCCACTGGATCACCCGGTACGGGATCGAGGAAGTGCGCCGCTGGTACTTCGAGGTGTGGAACGAGGCCAACCTCTGGGGCTTCTTCCACGGCACCCGCTCCGAGTACTTCGAGCTGTACAAGGTCACCGCGGGCGCGGTGAAGAACGTCGACCCGCGGCTGCGCGTCGGCGGCCCCGCCACCTCCAACTTCGTACCCGACGAGCGCTTCGGCGGTGAGTCCGAGGATGTCTCCCGGCGCATCGTCGCCGGCCGCGACGACATCGACGACCTGGAGTGGCGTCCGGTGTGGATGGCGGCCTTCCTGGACTACTGCGCCGGGGAAGGGCTGCCCGTCGACTTCGTCTCCACCCACCCGTACCCCACGGACTGGGCGCTGGACGAGCACGGCCAGGGCGAGAAGCTCACCCGCGGCAAGGACGCCACCCCGGTCGACCTGGCCCTGCTGCGTGATCTGATCGCCAAGAGCCCGTATCCGGAGGCCGAGATCCATCTCACCGAGTGGTCCTCGTCCTCCTCGCCGCGCGACCACACCCATGACACGCTGCCCGCCGCCACCTACGTCACGCGCTCGATCCTGCACTCGCTCGGTACGGTCGACTCGCTCGCGTACTGGACGTTCACGGATGTCTTCGAGGAGGGCGGGGCAGGCGACGAGCTGTTCCACGGCGGCTTCGGAATGATCACGCTGCCCGGGATCCCGAAGCCGACCTTCCACGCGTACCGCATGCTGCACGCCCTCGGCGACGAACTGATCGAGCGCGGCGAGGACCATGTCGTGACCCGCTCGGCCGCCACCGGCCGGATCACCGCTCTCATCCACCACTACCCGCAGGAGGAGCCCAAGTCCGTGCCGGCCTCCTTCGACGACCGGACCATGGCCGAGGCCACCCAGGCCAAGGGCGGGCCCCGGCGGCTGACGCTGGAGATCGGCGAGCTCACGGCCGGCGCGCCCTTCCGCGTCGAGGTGCTGGACTCCGCGCACGGCGACGCCATCGGGGCCTGGCGGGCCCTCGGCTCACCGGCCGCGCCCACCCGCGAGCAACTGGCCCATCTCGACCGGCTGGCCCGTGCCACCGAGGTACGGACCGCCGCCGCCGGTGTGGACGGGGTGCTGCGGCTCGACACGGACGTCAGCCCCTGGTCGCTCGTCCTTGTCGAGCAGCTGGGCTGACACCGGCACAAGCGGGCTTCGCGGACACGGCATACGCCCCAGCCGGTACGATTCCATCGATTTGACGCACCCAGGGAACGGCGGCATCTGGCCGCCGTCCCTTTCCGGGGCCGGGAGACGGATTTTGACGAGCAAGAAGGCGAACGCCGGGAAGGCGTCGATCAGACGCGGCACCAACCTGCCGCGCATGGGGGACTTCAACGAATCCGTCGTCCTGGACGCGATCCGGCGCCACTCCGCGGGCCTGAGCCGGGTCGAACTCGCCCAGGCCACCGGGCTGTCGGCGCAGACCGTCTCCAACATCACCCGCAGGCTGCTCGACCAGGGCGTGGCTCGCGAGTCCGGGAAGCAGAGCACCGGCAGCGGCAAACCGCGTACGCTCCTGCGGATCGCTCCGGGTGCCCGGTACGCCGTGGGCGTGCATCTCGACCCGGCCGTCATCACGTACGTACTGCTCGATCTGCTCGGTACAGTCGTCGCCCAGCGCAGCGAACGGACCCCGCGCGGCGGCGACACCGACCAGGTCGTGGCGGGCATCGCCGCCTCGGTGACCGCGCTGGTGGCCGAGTCGGGGGTGGACAGGGAACGCGTACTGGGCCTGGGGATCGCCGCGCCGGGACCGATCGACGCGGCGGCCGGGCTGGTCGTGGACCCGCCCGAACTGCCCGGCTGGGGCAGCGTTCCACTGCGCGACCAGCTCAGCGAGGCGACCGGCTATCCGGCCCTGCTGGACAAGGACGTGATCGCGGCCGTCGTCGCCGAGCGCTGGTCCGGGGCCGCCACCGAGAGCCGTAACTTCCTCTTCTTCTACCTCGGCACAGGCTCCGGCATGGGGCTGGTCATCGACGACACCGTGCTGCGCGGCGTCTCCGGCAACGTCGGCGAGGTCGGTGGTCTCGGCGCGGCCTGCTCGACCCGGGTCCTGGTCGACGAGGCCATCGCGCTCGGTGTGCTCGGCGGGGAGTTCACCCCCATGGATCCCGGGGACGCCCAGCGCGGCCTTGAGCAGCTGGCGGCCCTCGCCGCGCGGGGAGAGGAGCGGGCCGGCAGCATCATCGACCGCTGGGGGATCCGAATCGGCCGGGGTGTCTGCGCGGCGGCGACGCTCCTGGACGTGGACACCATCGTCTTCGGCGGCCCGATATGGCACCTTCTCGCCGACCGGCTCCTCGCCCTCATCGAGCCGATGGTCGCGCAGTCCCCGTTCGTCAAGCCGATCCATCCCACGCTGGTCATCACCACCGCCGTCGGCGAGAACGTCGCGGCCGTGGGAGCGGCGTCGCTGGTCCTGGACCGGACGCTCTCCGCGCAGCCGAAATCCCTGTTGCTGGGGTGAGCGGCGGGTAGGGGTGAGCCGCGGGTATGCGTGAGGCCCCGCCGGCCGGCGGGGCCTCACGCGTGTACGGCAACGGTCAGGGCCGCTGCACGCTGCCGTCCGTGTTGCGCAGCAGCGCCCAGCGGTCGTGCTCCAGGGGCTCGGTCACCGGGTACCTGCGTACGGCCGACTCGTCGAAGTCGACGCCCAGGCCCGGCTGTTCGGAGGGGTACAGGCGCCCCTCGCGCGGCACGGGCGCACCGGGGAAGACCTCCAGGGTCGCTTCCTTGAAGGCGGCGGCCTCCTGGACGCCGAACGCGGGCGAGCTGATGTCCAGGGCCAGGTTGGCGGCCATGCCGACGGGGCTGACATCGCCGGGGCCGTGCGGCGCCGTCCGTACGCCGAACAGCTCGCAGGCCGCGACGAGTTTGCGGGTGGGCGTCAGGCCGCCCAGGGTGGGGATACGGATCCGGGCGAAGTCGATGACCCGTTGTTCCAGCAGCGGCAGGTACATCGTGATGTCGTGGTAGAGCTCGCCCACCGCGAGCGGGACCGAGCCGGCCCGGCGGAGCTGACCGAAGTGGGCCGCGTCCTCGGGGGCGAGGGCGTCCTCCAGGAAGAACAGCCGCGCGTCCTCCACCTCGTGCACCAGCTCACGGGCCTGCGAGGGCGTCAGCCGCTCGTGCGCGTCGTGCAGCAGCTCCACACCCGTGCCGACCCGCTCACGGATCTCGCGCAGCACGGGCGGGACATGACGCAGATAGCTCAGGGAGTCCCAGCTCCCCGCGCGCAGCCGGCGCCGGCGGGCTTCGGCCTCGTCGCGCGGGGCCGTGCCGTAGGTGTCGGTGCCGGGGACCGCGACCTGGACGCGGACATGGCGGTAACCGCGCTCGGCGGCGGCGAGCACCCGCTCGGCGATCTCGCCCGCCTCCTGGCCGTCCACGTGCGTGTACGCCTCGGCGGCCTCCCGGGCCCTGCCCCCGAGCAGCTGGTGCAGCGGCAGTCCCGCCGCCTTGCCCTTGATGTCCCAGAGCGCCACGTCGACGCCCGCCAGGGCGTTCTGCGCGATCGAACCGCCCCGCCAGTAGCCGCTGTTGAGCAGCAGCCGGTGCAGGTCCTCGATGTCGTGCGGGTCGCGGCCGAGCAGCATCGGACCGAAGTAGTCGTCGACGACCGAACGGATCGCGAGGGTGCGCTGCGGGTCGCTGGCGCAGCCGAGCCCGTACAGACCGGGCTGGTTCGTCTCCACGCGCACGATCACGTACGGACAGCCCTGCGGGGCGCACAGGAAGGTACGGACCGCTGTCACCCGCAGGGAGTCGGAGCCCTGCGCGGAGCCGGAGCCGGATCGTGCCCAGGGGGCCGGGGCCAGTACCTCCGCGCTCTCCGTCGTATCCCGTGTCTTCGCTGCCGTCATGGGTTCCCTCCGAGGTGATGGCACGTCCGTGTTTTCCGGGTGTTACAACTGTTGACACCGTACATCAAGTCGATTTAGATTCGCAGCGTCATAGAGGAGCTGGACGGACAGCCCCGAAGAAAGGCGCTGGGAACGTGATACGACTTCTCCCAGCCGCGCGTCGCACCTCGATACTCGCTTCGGTCGCCGCCATGGGCGTGCTGATCGCGGGATGTGGTTCGGACGGCGGAAATGGTGCCGGACGCGATGAACTTTCCATGTGGACCTTTAAACAGTCCCATGTGGCCGCCCTCCAGGCGGCAGCGGAAAAGTTCACCGCCGCGACCGGGACAAAGGTGAATATTCAGGCGGTGACGCCGGATGATGCCTTTCTGACCAAGGTTCAGGCCGCGGCCCGCACCAATGATCTGCCCGATGTGCTCGAAGTGCACGCCAACGGCGACGACCTCGCGTTCGGCGGGGCGGGACTGCTGGAAGACCTCTCCAAGGACGTCGACCAGAAATGGCTGGACCAATACCTCCCTCAGGTCCTCACGGACGGCACGGTCACGCCCGATGTCTACAAGGCGTCGCTCACCGAGGGCTCCAAGACCCAGGGTGTCCAACTGGGGCAGCGATTCAGTGTGCCGCTCACCGTCGGAACCCAGGGCGTCGTCTATATGAACAAGAGCCGCGCGGCGAAGGCCGGGGTCACCCGGGCGCCCGCCACCTGGGAGGAATTCATCGACGCCCTCGACAAGGTGAAGCGGGCATACCCCGATAACGGCGGGGTGACCGTCGGTGTGAAGCAGCCCTCCACGGCTCTCGAATGGCTGATGCAGCCGATGGCGTTCGGGATGCTCGGAAAGCAGAAGTTCGAGGCGCTCTTCGGCCGGGACGCCGCTCAGGGCTGGTCGTCACCGAACGGCCAGAAGGTTCTGAACACCTACAACCAGGTGACCCCGTACTGGATGCCGGGCACCCAGTCCAAGGGGATCGACGAGGCGGATCTCGCCTTCGCCCAGGGCAAGGCGTCCTTCGACATCGGCGGCACCTACACGCTGGCGTTTCTCGCCGAGAACGGCTACGACGCGGACAATCTCATGACGTTTCCCGTGCCGCCGCCGAAGGACGCGGCCATCCCCGGCCTCCAGCTCTCGCCCTTCTCGCTCACGGGTCTGTCCATCACCCGGAAATCGGAGAAGAAGGACGAGGCGCTGCAATGGCTGAAGTTCCTCTCCAGGGACGATGTCGCGGCCGACTTCGGAAAACAGGCACTCGACGTGCCGCCGAATGATCTCGACAAGAAGCAGAGCGCGGCGCTCGGCCCGGTCCTGAATTCCATGGAAGCGGCCTTCGGCTCCGGCAAGAATTCCTACAACGCCGGCTATACCGCCTACCGTCCCAGCCTGTACGACCCCGGAAAGGTCGGAGCCGTACTGGCCCAGTTCACTCCGCTGAAGTCACGCAGCGCGGAAAGCACGGGTGGCCAGATGAGTTCCATGATCAAGTCCTACTGGTCGGAGCAGAACAAATGACGGCCGCGACCGGTACGGCGACGGCCGCCGGCACCGGGAAAGGCGCGCGCTCCTCGTCCGCCGGGGAGCCCGGCGGCGGCACACCTCGCCGCGGACTCTTCGGGGGACTGCGCGAGAAGCGCAAGCAGGCCGTCTGGGGCTATCTCTTCGTCGCTCCCGCGATCGTCCTGTTCGCCGTCATGGGCGTCTACACGATCGTCTACGGCTTCTCGCTGAGCTTCGCCCAGTGGAACGGCTTCTGGCCCGAGTGGAACTGGCGCGGCTTCCGGAACTACTCGGATCTGCTCGGCGGCAGCCCGACGTACTGGCCGATCGTGAAGAAGGCCGCGGTCAACACCCTGTGGGTCGTCATCGCGGTCCCCCTGCTCACGGTGCTCGTCGCGTTCCCGCTCGCCCTCGTACTGAACCAGGTCAAGCGCTTCCAGGGCGTCCTGCGCTCCGTCTACTTCGTGCCCTACGTGACGACCGGGATCGCCGTCTACTTCGCCTGGAACTACATCCTGGAGCCCAACGGCGCCGTCAACCTGCTGCTGAAGTCCGTCGGCCTCGGCTCGCTCCAGCAGCCCCAGGGCTGGCTCGGCAACCCGGACACCGCCCTGGCCACGATGATCGTCGTCATGGTCTGGTCGGCCGTGCCGGTGGCGATGCTGCTGTATCTGACCGGGCTCCAGTCGCTGGACAGCTCCCTGCTGGAGGCCGCGCAGATCGACGGCGCCGGCTGGCTGCGCTCGACCACGACCGTCGTGTGGCCGCTCATGAAGCCCATCACCGTTGTCGTGCTCCTGCTCAATGTGCGTGACTCCCTCCAGGGCTTCCAGTCCTTCCTGATCATGACCAACGGCGGTCCGGGCGACTCCACGAGCGTGCTCGGTCTTGAGACCTACCGGCTCGCCTTCCTCTCCGAGCTGTCCCCGACGCTGGGTCTCGCCAGCGCCCTGGGCTGGCTCCTGTTCCTGGCGGCCCTCGTCGTCGCCTTCATCAACCAGCGGGTGATGAGGAGGATGGGATGAGCGGCGAAACGTTTTCCCAGCCGCGGCGGGCGGGCATCCGCGTCCAGGACCGGACCGTGCCGCGGACCGGCGGCCGCAAGCCCGTCGGCCGGACCGTCGTCCGCACCATCGTCGGGATCGCGCTCGCCGCCTACGCGGCGGTCAGCGTCTATCCGTTCCTGTGGATGGTCTCGGCGGCCTTCAAGACCAACAAGGAGGTGCAGGAGGGCGGTCATCTCATACCGCACGACCCGACTCTCCGTACCTTCGCCGACACCTGGAACAAGCTCGACTTCTTCGACTACTTCCTCAACAGCGTCAAGGTCACCGTCCTGACGACCGTGCTGGTCGTGGTGGTCTACTCGGCCGCCTCGTACGCCTTCTCCGTACTGGCGTTCCCCGGCAAGAAGTGGCTGTACCGGCTGTTCCTGGTACTGCTCTTCGTCCCCGGAGTGGTGACACTGCTGCCGATCGTGCTGCTGGAGAGCAAGCTCGACATCCTCGGCACCCACTGGGGCCTGATCCTGCCGTTCGTCAACGGCAGCGCCCCGCTGGCGATCCTGATGCTGACCAACGCCTTCAGCTCGGTACCGGGGGAGCTGCGCGAGGCGGCGCGCATGGACGGCGCGGGCGAGCTGCGGATCTTCAGCCGGATCTATCTGCCGCTGGCCCGGCCCGCGGTCATCACGATCGCGCTGCTCACGGCCATCCCGACGTGGAACGAATACCAGCTCACCCGGATCTCGCTGAACGACCCGCACACATACACGCTGCCCATCGCGCTCCAGGCGATGCAGTCGCAGAGTGTCGTGCAGTACAACTCGCTGATGGCGGCGGCGCTGATCATGGTGGTCCCGGTGATCGTCCTGTTCCTGTGCGCCCAGCGCTATTTCGTCAACGGACTGATGGGAGCTGTCAAGGGATGAGTGAACGGACGGTACGGAAGAGCGGCCGGACGGTACTGGTGACGGGCGCGGCCGGCGGGATCGGCCGGGCCGTCGTGGCGGACCTCATCGGCGCGGGCTTCCGCGTCGTGGGCGCCGACCTGGAGCGGGGTGACAGCGAGGACGGCTGTGTCCGGTTCGTCACCGGCGACCTCAGCGAGGCGAAGACGGTGACGGAGTGCTTCGCCGCCGCCCGGAAGGCGGCGGACGAGGACGGTGTGTTCGCCGGGGTCGTGCATCTCGCGGCGTACCCGGCGCCCGGCATCGTGTCGGAGGACGAGACCCTGCGCGCCAACGTCCTCGCCGCCTACCTGGTGTTCCAGGAGGCGGGCCGGCTCGGGGTGCCGCGCGTGGTCGGCGCCTCCAGCGCGTCGGCCGTCGGTATCGCGTGGGCCGACCGGGATCTGCACCCGGTGTACGTCCCCGTCGATGAGGACCACCCGGACCTCACCGTCGACTCCTACGGTCTGTCCAAGGTCATGTCGGAGAAGGCCGCGGAGTTCACGACTCGGCGCTACGGCACGGTGACCGTCATGCTGCGGTTCCCGTTCGTCGGGGCCGGCGCCCGGCTGCGGGAACGGCTGGCCGAGGTGCACGGCGACCCCGCGTCCAACCGCCGTGAACTGTGGGGGTGGCTGCACACCCCGGACGCGGCCCGAGCCGTACGGGCCGCCCTGACGGCCGACCTCACGGGCCACCATGTCGTCAATGTGGCCGCGCCCGACAGCGCCGCTCTGGAACCCACCCGGGAACTGCTGGCGGCGTACCACCCCACCAGCGAGATCCGGGGCGCGCTCGACGGACACGCGTCGCCGTTCGACACCACCCGCAGCCGCGAACTCCTCGGGTTCACCGCGGCGCGGCGGGAGGACATCACGGAGACGGACTGAGCCGCGCGCCCCGCCCGTCGGCCGAGGACGCCCGCCGACGGCCCGTCAGCCCGGACGTCGGGCGAGGCCGTGGAGATGGGCGTAGACCACCGCGTGGACGCGGTCGCGCAGGTTGAGCTTGGTGAGGATCCGGGAGACATGGGTCTTGACCGTTTCATCGCCGATGCCCAGCCGGGCGGCGATCTCGGCGTTGCTGTGCGCGGCGGCCAGCTGGAGCAGCACCTCGTACTCGCGGGCGGTGAGCTGGTCGAGTTCGGGCGGGGCCGGGGGCGGCGCGATGCTGCCGGTGAAGCGGGCGATCAGGCGCCGGGTCACCGACGGGTCGATGAGAGCGTCCCCCCGGGCGGCGACGCGTACCGCCGCGATGAGCTCTTCCGGCGGCAGGCTCTTGAGAAGGAAGCCGCTGGCTCCGGCCCGCAGGGCCTGGTGGACGTACGCGTCGTCGTCGTAGGTGGTCAGAACGATCACTTTGGTGGTGTTGTCCGGGCGGGCCAGGATGTTTTCGGTGGCCCGCAGCCCGTCCAGGCGCGGCATCCGGATGTCGAGGATGGCCACGTCGGGGCGGAGCCTGATGACTTCGCTCACCGCCGTGCCGCCGTCGGCGACCTCCGCGACACACTCAAGATCGGGCTGCGTCTCCAGGACGGCGCGCAGCCCGGAACGGAACATGGCGTGGTCGTCGGAGAGCAGGATGCGCACCTTCATGGCTGGGTCCCGGGGGCTCATGAGCGGTCCAGGGGGAAGGCCACCGCGGTGGTCCAGGCGGTGCCGTCGGGCGTCGGGCCGTAAGTGGCCGACCCGTTGAACAGAGCGGCGCGGCCGCGTATCCCGGCCAGTCCGCGCTGCGCGGAGTCGGGCGGGCGGCGCGGCCGGAGGGAGCGGGGGAGGGGGTTGGCGGCGGTCACGGTGAGCGAGGTGTCCGTGTAGGCCAGCTCCACCTCCACCCGGCTGCCGTCCCCGTGCCGCAGGGCATTGGTGAGCAGTTCCTGCACGATCCGGTATACGGCGATGTCCAGGGACTCCGGGAGTACGGGAGGGGTGCCGCGCGTGGTGAGGCGCGCCGTCAGTCCCGCGGAGTCCACGGCGCGCAGGAGCTCGTCGATGTTGTCCAGACCGGGCTGGCGCGCACCCCGGGAGTGGTTGCCGTGCAGGAAGTCCAGGAGCCGCCGCAGATCGAGCATGGCGGCGCGGCTGGACTTCTCGACGGCGGTCAGCGAGCCGGCGAGCGCCGTGGTGTCGGGGGAGGTGGTGAGCCCCAGGCGGGCGGCGCCCGCGTGCACACCGATCGCGCTGACATGGTGGGCGATCACATCGTGCAGATCGCGGGCGATGGCGCTGCGCTCCTCCGCGATCGCCTCGGTCAGCGCCTGCCTGGCGTGGTTCCGCTCGCGCTCCGAACGCTGCTCCAGCTCGGCGATGTAGGCCCGGCGTGTGGTGGTGTACCGGCCCACCAGCCAGGGCAGCAGGGCGTTCTGCATCGCCTGGATGAGAAGCAGATGGATCTGGGCGAGCCCCGCACCGGCGATCAGACTCGACGCGACGATTCCGGTTGCCAGACCGGCCAGCGATACGGCGGCCGGGCGCAGTGTCAGCCAGGCGCCCGCGCGGTACGCCGAGATGAGCAGGCCCGCGTCGTTGAGATCGGGCAGGGGCCGGCCGTCGGGGAGGAAGGCCGCGCAGGTCACCAGCAGGGCCGCCTGGGCGAGCGCCACCACCCCCGACCTCCGGGCCGAGGTGGCAAGCGCCGCGTCCACGAGCACGATCGCCGCCAGGACGAGCCAGTTCCAGAGGCCGGGGTAGGAGTGGAAACCTTCGAACCGGAACGACAGGGTGTCCACCACCACGCAGACCACGGCGACCAGCAGGGACTGGCGGGTCAGGGGTCCGCTGATGTCGCGGGCGCCCGCGAGCAGCGCGGTGCCCAGGCCGCGCAGCCTCCTCCGCGCGGGCCGTGGCGCCGTGTCGCGCCGGTGGTTCCTCATACGTCGTCTCGATTCCATGTCGCGCCGGGCCGCCTGTGCCGCCTGTGCCGTCCGTACCGCGTGGCTGCCCGTACCGCGTGGTGGTGCCGCCTGCCCCGATGATGCCGGGCCGTACGTACCGGCGGGTCCCCCGAACGGGGGACCCGGGATCCCCTGTCTCCGTGACGACGGCGTCCGGCGGGGTTCCTAATCTCTGCCGGGATGAACGACAACGTACTCAAACGCCGCCCGCGCGCGCTGGTGGCCGTGCTGCTGTGCGCCGTGGGTCTGCTGTTCGTGGCGAGTCCCCCCGCCGGGGCGGACGGCGGATCGAGCGGCGGGGACCTTCAGGTCGCCCAGACGCTCGGCGACCGCGAGCTGACGGTCACCCTGCGCCGCGTCACCGGTGTCCCCGGACCACTCCATGTGGATGTGCTCACCCACACGGGCACGCCCGCCGGACGGCTCCGGCTCGCGGCCACCCCGACAGGCATCTCCACGAACGCCTCGGCGGCGGCCACCTCCGGCACCGCCACCAGCACGGCCTCCGTCACCCTGGGCGCCACCCCGGGCTCGTACTCCGCCGTTCTGCGAGTCGACGGAGCCGGGCCGTGGGAGCTGTCGCTCGACGACGGCCGGCGTACGGCGAAGATCCCCTTCGTCGTCCCCGCACAGACCGCCTCCCCGCCCGAACTCACCGTGTACGCGGGCTTCGTCACGGCGGGGGTCCTCATCCTGATCACGCTCGTCGTCGCGGTCCGTGCCCGCCGGGGCTGGTGGGTGACGGTGCCCGCGGGCGGGGCGGTCGCCGCGCTCGCCACGGCGGTCACCGGCGCGCTGCTCTCCGCCTCCCTGCCCCTGCCGCCCGAGCAGGGGCAGCAGGTGGATCCCACCATCGACGGCGTCGCCCGCCCCTACTCCCTCGTCAGACCGCTGACAAGCGACTACTCACGTCCACCGGCCTCCTTCGTGCTGCGGCCCGTGACCGCCGGCGCCGGGGACGCCGCCGACCTGCGCTTCTCCCTGTACGACGGCTCCACCGGCCTGCCCGCGGACGATCTCGTCGTCCACGACGGGGCGCTATTGCATCTGCTGGTGATCGGGCCGTCCGGTGAGCTCTGGCATCTGCACCCCATCAGGACGGGACCCGGTGCCTTCGACGTACGGCTGCGGCTGCCCGCGGCAGGTCACTACGCGGTGTCCGCCGAGTTCGCCCGGCGTGGAGGGGGCGTACAGCAGATTCGCTCCGCCACCGGGTTCGAGGCGGAGAAGCCCCCGGGCCCCGCGCCGGGCGGCGCCGTACGGGCCACCTCCCCCGGCACCACACCCGCCCCGGAGCCGCCGTCGGGTCCCGGCACCACGCGGACCGTCGGGGGCGTACCGGTACGGCTCACCGCGCCGTCACTGACCGCGGGCAGGCCCAGTGCGCTGACCGCCCGCATCGGGGATACGGCGACCTTGCAGCCCTGGCTCGGCATGGTCGGGCACATGATCGTCGTCGGACCGCTGTCCCGGGCGGACGCGACCCGCACCACCGGACTGGGAGAAGCGGCCCACGACGCCGAGGTCTGGGCCCATGCCCACTCCATGGGCGGCATGTCGCATGAATCGTCACATTCAGCACACTCCGGGCACGACATGGAGGGCATGAGCGGCACGCACCCGGATCGGACGTCGGGAGGTTCCCCGGATACGCGATCGATGAGCGGCCTCATGCCGCTCAACGGCGACAGCCCGGCCGACGAGACCGTCGCCGCCTACGGCCCGGACGCCACGTTCGTCTACACCTTCCCGGCCCCCGGCCACTACCGCGTCTGGATCCAGGCGGAGCGGGACAACACCATCCTGACCGTCCCCTATCTGCTCCAGGTCACCTCACCCTCAGGGGGCACGCCATGACCGGACCTCTCGCGCCGCCGGTCCGCCGGGGTCTGCTCGGCGCGGCCGCCCTGGCCGCCGTCGCGGCGTCCGTACTGGCGATCGGGGCGATCCTGCCGGGCCACGCCACCGATACGACCCTGACCGGCGGCACCGCCCGGGAGGTGGTGACCCTCACCGTCTCCCCTCCCCGTACCGGTACAGCCACCGTCGACGTCCGCCTGACGCCTCGTCGGAACACCGAGGCCACCGGCCCGGCGACGGTCGTCACGGCGCAGGCCGTCCTGCCGACCGCGGGACACGCGACCCCCGCGGCCACCGCGACCCCGGACGGGAGAGGCGGCTACCGCGTCTCCGGCGTCCATCTGATGATGCCCGGCCGCTGGGAACTCCTGATCGGCATCGAAGGGGACGGCCGCCGGGACCGCCTTGTCTTCCCCCTCACCGTCACCGGCTGAGCGGCCTCGTTACCCCCGTACGCGACCGACGACCCACCCCCCCACCGGAAAGAAGCCGCGATGAACCCCATCTCCGCAACCGTTCCCCACGACCTGGCCCCGCCACGCCGCGCGGGCCTCGTCCGGACGTACGGGCAGCCGGGCGTCCTCGGCGCCTACCTCGTACTGGCCGGCACGCTGGTGTCACTGATCGGCATCAGCTGGGACGTCCAATGGCACGTCGACGTCGGCCCGGACACCTTCTTCACCCTCTCCCATCTCCTGCTGTACTCCGGCAGCGCCGTCGCCGGTCTCACCAGCCTGGTCATGGTGGTGCGCGCCACCGCCGCGCAGCGCGCGGGACGCCCGGCCGAGCGAGCCGTCGGCGGCAGCCCCGTCCGGGTGTTCGGCGGGACCTTCACGGCGCCCCTGGGGTATCTGGTCGCCGGGACGGGCGGTGCGCTCTTCCTGCTCTACGGGCTGCTGGATCTGTGGTGGCACTCCCTGTACGGATTCGACGCCGTACTCGACTCACCACCGCACGTCGGGCTGTTCGTCTCGATCTCGCTCACGATGGTCGGCAGCGTCATCGTCTTCGCCGCGGCCCGCGCGGAACGCTGGGGCCGGGTCGGACTGATCGTCAGCATCCCTGTCCTGATGACGTTCAGCCCCATCACCACCAACGCCTTCGCCGCCCTGCCCCTGCCCTTCGAACCGGTCGTCGCGGGTACCGTCTTCTTCGCCGTCCTCCTGGTCATCATGGGAGGGCTCACCCTCGGCCGGGGAGCCGTCCTCGCCATCAGCGCCACCCTCGCCGCCATCCAGGGCTTCCTGTGGTGGTTCTCCCCCTGGGCCTCTCATGTCTACGCCGCCTCGCAGGGCCTGCCGCTGCGCGACAACCTCGGCAACCAGGCTCCGGAACTGCCCGCGAGCATCCCCATGTTCATGCTCCTGGCGGCGGCTGTCATCGAAACGCTGCTGTGGCTGGGCTCGACGCGTGGCTGGTCGAACCGGTGGCTGCCCCAGCTTCTGGGCGCGTCCGGCGGACTGGTGATCAGCGTCTCGGTGCTCCTCCAGAAGTCCCTGCTCGGTGATTCCGGCACTCCCGACGCCGCCGGTCTGCTGGCCGCCGCCGTCGTGGGCCTGGCCTTCGGCGCCCTCGCCGGCTTCCTCGGCGCGCGCTTCGCCGTCATCCTGCGCGCCAATACCCCGACCTCAAGCCCGGAAGGCAACTGATCCGTGCACAGCCATCTCACCGGCCCCGCCCCGGCGCCGTCCTCACGCACCACCACTCCCCGGCCCCCGGCCCGCCGCGTACGCTCCCTGGTCCTCGCGCTGTCCGCGGTGGCGGCCCTGCTCTTCGCGTCGGCCACGCCGGCCGCCGCCTACGAGCCAGTCGGGATCGTGCACACCGAACGCGTCCAGGCGGGCCCGTACAGCCTGACCATCGGGTTCTCCACCTGGCCGCTGCGTGCCATGCAGTCGCTGGACTTCACCTTCGCCCCCGAAGGAGGGATAGCGGGCAAATCGGGCACGCTCACCCGTGACGCCACCGGCCTCGACTCCGGTGACCGCGTCACCCCGCTGGCGCGCCACCCCCGCAAACTCGATGTCTGGGGTCTGGACATCAAGTCCTTCCCCGACCCGGGCGACGTGGCGCTCACCTTCGCCATCGACGGCCCCGAGGGTCATGGCACGGGGACCCTCAAGCACCTGACCGTCCTCGACCAGCCGGGCCCGCCCCTGTCGCTGAGCTGGAGCGTCTGCGCCCTGCCCGTCCTCGGGCTGATCGCCTTCCTGGTCATCGCCTGGCGGCGCAACGAACCGGCGCGCCGGCTCGCCGAGTTGGGCATATAGCGCGGAACGCGCGCTGTGCGCGCAGGCGGCCGAAGGGGGAGCGTGGGACTGGACCACGCTCCCCCTTCGGCCGCGAACTGCCTTTTGCCGAAGGGGTGGTCGTCGCTTTCGATCCACTCTTCGGTGAAAGGCTGCCACGGAACTGACACGTGGCCCGCCCGTGTTCGGAAACGATAGAAGGTCAGAAACGCGCACGGCTCCGCCAATTCGATGGCGTTGAGCGGTTCAATGGCCGCGAGAAGCGGCTCGCACGGGGGCCGCAGGGGTTCGCGAGAGGCCGCCAAGGGCGGCTTCCGAATTACGCGATCATGCGCGATACGGCGGCCCTTGTGAGGCGCCCGCATTTCCGGTCATGGGTGGGACTGTCGAGGTCGGACCGACCAGGCCACATCACGCCTTTATGGGCGATTTATGTCTGTTCTCCCCGAAGTCCATTTATGTAGCGTTTACGCGGCTTTCCATGCTCTGCTCGGTGTCGTGACCTGGACATTTCCGTCATGGGCGTGATGTGTGTCACGTAAGTTCCCGGTCGCGGGCCCGCCTCCTCGTCCATTTCGCGCGCGGGGAAGGCGAGTTGAGTTCCCCGGTATCGGGCCGATAACGAGATCATTTCGGGCCGGATTCACGAATTGGATTCCGTTGTGAATTCAGGGCTTGTTTCGTCCGGGCGTCCTCGCTTACGTTCTCGTCACTCCGGATGGAACGCCGAATCCTGCCGCTGTCCGGAGCCCCACACCCACCCACGTCCGGCAGGAGCGGGGGACCCAGGTAAGTCGCCGATCCGTACTCCGGACCGGCTTGGGGTTAAGCCGCGTTCACAGTGCGGCCGGGCATCTCCAGTCCGAACCCGACAGCTCACCTCGCAGGCGCAGGAGAGGAATTCGTCATGGCCTCAAAGGCTAAGCACCGTCGTCCCAAGAACAGCCCCGTCGCCAGAGGTCTCGTCACCGCGGGCACGGGCGGTGCCGTACTCGCCTTCCCCCTGCTGGCCGCCACCACCGCGGAAGCGGCCCCGTCGGCGCACACCGCCGCCACCGCAAAGGTGACCCTGACCCCGGCCGCCACCGTCCAGACGGAAACCCCGGCGACCTACTCCGTGGTCTGGGGGGACTCGCTGTCCAAGATCGCGGACGAGTACTCGCTGAGCGGCGGCTGGCAGCAGCTCTACGAGGACAACCGCGACGTCATCGGCGGCGACCCGTGCTTTATCCTCCCCGGTCTCACACTGACGCTCGGTACGGGGTCCGACTCGCAGACCCCGGCAGACTCGACCGCCGACTCCAGCGCGGACTCGACCGGCGACTCCACCGCCGACGAGCAGGCCACGTCGGCGCCTGACGAGAGCGCCACGGCCGATACGGGCGCCGACGCCACCGCGGCGGCCACGACGACGTACGCCGACAACCTGGACGGCTGGATCCAGGAGTCGCTGGACGTCATGGCGGCGCACGGCATCCCCGGCTCGTACGACGGCATCTACCGCAACATCATGCGCGAGTCCTCGGGCAACCCGTGGGCCATCAACAACTGGGACTCCAACGCCGCCGCCGGTACCCCGTCCAAGGGGCTCCTGCAGGTCATCGACCCCACGTTCCAGGCCTACCACGTGCCCGGTACGTCGACGGACAGCTACGACCCGGTCGCCAACATCACCGCCGCGTCCAACTACGCGGCCGACCGGTACGGCTCGATCGACAACGTGAACGGCCCCTACTGACAGGCCCGCACACCGCTCGCGGCGGGCCGGACCAGCCCTCAGGGCCGGTCCGGCCCGCCGCGTTCCGCGTGCGCGCGTTCCCGCGTTCCCGCGTCCCGGGCTCAGGCGCGCCGCGCGCGCAGCTCCCGTACCCCCGCCGCCGCCAGGACGAGCGCCGTCGCGCCCAGGGACCACAGCAGCTGTGGGCGTGCCGCGTCATTCGTCAGCATCAGGCCGAACACGACCGCCATCGCGGCGAGCGTGGCCCAGGTCAGCCCCGGGAAGAGCCACATCCGCAGCACCAGCCGCTCCGGCGCCTCCCGTTCGATACGGGGTCGCAGCCGCAGCTGCGACACGGCGATCAGGGCCCATACGAAGAGGAGCACCGCGCCGACCGCGTTGAGCATGTACAGGAAGACCGAGTCGGGCCACTTGAGATTGAGCAGCACCGAGACGAAGCCGAACGCCACGGACGCGAGGACCGCACGCCGGGGCACACCGCCGCCACTCACCTTCAGCAGGGACCTCGGCGCCTCGCCCCGCTCGGCCAGCGAGAAGACCATCCGGGACGATCCGTAGAGGTTGGCGTTGAGCGCCGACAGCAGGGCCACGAACACCACGATGTTCATGATCTGCCCGGCGGACGGGACACCGATCGCGTCGAGGACGGTGACATAGGGGCTCAGCTCCGCCTGCTGCGCCGTCCAGGGCAGTACCGTCACGATGACCAGCATCGATCCGACATAGAAGAACAGGATCCGGAACACCGCGCTGCGCACCGCCCGGGACACCGAGCGCACCGGGTCGTCGGACTCGGCCGCCGCGATCGTGACGACCTCCAGGCCGCCGAAGGCGAAGACGACGGCGAGCACACCGGAGATGACGCCCTGCCAGCCGCCCGGCAGGAAGCCGTCCTGTCCAGCGAGGTGGGTGAAGCCGACCGGGTCGGTGTCGGGCAGCAGACCGAAGACGGCAAGCAGCCCGAGGGCCAGGAACGCGACGATCGCGAACACCTTCAGGGCCGCGAACCAGAACTCGAACTCGCCGAAGTTCTTCACGGCGGCGAGGTTCGCGCCGGTGAAGAACACCATGAAGAGCAGCACCCACGCCCACTGCGGCACAGAAGGGAGCCAGCCGTTCGCGATCCGCGCCGCGCCCGTCGCCTCCACCGCGAGGACGACGACCAGCAGGAACCAGTACAGCCAGCCCGCGCTGAACCCCGCCCACCGGCCGAGCGCCCGCTCGGCGTGCACGGAGAACGAACCCGACGCCGGCATCGCGGCCGACATCTCGCCCAGCATCCGCATCACGCACATCGCGAGCGCGCCCGCGATCAGATACGAGACGACGATCCCGGGCCCGGCCATCGCGATCCCGGCCCCCGAGCCGACGAAGAGCCCGGCGCCGATGACCCCGCCCAGGCCGAGCATGGTCAGATGGTGCTGCTTCAGCCCACCGGCGAGCGGTATGTGAGCCGTAGCCGTGTCAGCGTCCGCCCCCGTATCCGTAGCTGTCCTGGGTGAGGCGTCGGGCGAGGTCCGGTCGTGCATGAGCGGTCAGGCTGCCTTCGGGGCTTGTGGGGGGATCTGCGGTATCCCGCAGTCTCCCCGGACCACACCCTCCCAGGCAAAACGAGCCGATCTCGACCGAAGCGACGGGCAGGTCAGCGCACGCGGCCGACCGCGGCGTAGATACCGCTGTCGAAGTCGCCGCTCTCCTCCTCCGTCGGCGCGGCCGTGTCCTTGTACCAGTGCGGAGCCGTGACCAGTCCCGGCTCGGCGAGGTCCATGCCCTCGAAGAACCGCGCCACCCCCTCGCGGGTACGGAAGCCCAGCGTGATGCCACCCCGCTTGTACTGCGCGACCACCTGTTCCACCAGGTCGGGGTAGAGATCCGACGAGGCGTGCGAGAGCACCAGATAGCTGCCGGTGGGAAGGGCTTCCACCAGGGTGCTGACGATGTCGTAGGGCTTCTCGTCCTCCGGGACGAAGTGCATGAGGGCGATGAGGGAGAGCGCGATCGGGCGGCTGAAATCCAGGAAGCCCTGGGCATGGTCCAGGATCGCCCGTGGCTCGCGGACATCCGCCTGGATGTAGTCGGTGGCGCCTTCCGGCGTACTGATCAGCAGAGCCTCGGCGTGCCGCAGGACGATGGGGTCGTTGTCGGTGTAGACGACCCGGGCCTTCGGGTTGATCCGCTGGACGATCTGGTGCAGGTTCGGCTGGGTCGGGATGCCGGTGCCGATATCGAGGAACTGGTCGATCCCGCTGAGCGCCAGCCAGGCGGTCGCCCGGCGCATGAAGGCACGGTTCTGCCGCGCGGCGGCCCTCGCCTCGGCCGGCAGCTTCGCCCCCACCGCCTGGTCGACGGCGTAGTTGTCCTTACCGCCGAGGAGATAGTCGTAGACACGTGCGGGATGAGGCTTGCTCGTGTCGATCCGGGGCGTGGGCATCTCGGCCGTCATGGAACGCTCCCAAGGAGTGGAGGCGGGGAAAAAACCTGGTGGAGGAGAACGCGTCGCCGACGTTCCCGTTTCGGGTGATCCGGGTGGGGCGAGCGGTAACAGCGTAGGCGATGGGGGGAGTTGCTGTTCGAATGAGGCGTGTCTGTGCGAGTGGCCGGATGTCACGCGCCGACGGCCGGACGCGAGCCGGGCTGGGCTCGCACAGGATTCTCGTCCATACTTCCGGACGTGGAGCAGCGCATAGACTCGAATATCTGGCCCGAGCGTGCCGTGGGGAAAGACCCGGCGTACGTTCCCGGCCTCATGGTCCCCCGCCCTGTCGGCACGGCGGGGACGGATCCGGAGCAGGCGGAGACCGAGGAGCGCGCGCCCGAAGGCGGCGCCCCCTCGGACGCCCTCCCGGAGGACGTTCCCGATGAGCCCGCCCTCGACGCGGACAGCACCACCACCGACAGGGCCGAACCGGCGGAGGACGCCCCCTCCGAGGAGGATGTCTCCGCCGGCGAGGACGCCCCCACGGACGGCGCTTCCGCCGAGGAGGGCCCCGTCTTCGAGGCCACCGACCGCCGTGGCGCGATCACCGCGGACAGCAAGGGCGTCCGGTTCCGGCTGGACGACCAGGAGGCCGACTTCTGGTGGGACGAGATCGGCGCGGTCGAGATCAAGACCCCTCGCTTCGGGCGCCGGTTCACGGTCACGGTGCATGTGTCGGAGCGCCGCTGGTTCGACGCCGAGGTCGAGGCCGACACCAGGAACCGGCTCAAGGAGTGGACGGAAGAGCTCGACGCCGTCCTGGACGCCTACTTCGAGGAATCCTGAGCGGCCGATCCGGTCCCGGCCGATCCGCCGGCCGGGACGGCCGGGACCACGAGGTCCCGGCCGACGGCGTACGGCGGAGGGCCCCGCGTCGAGCCTGATCGCGTCCGACCGGTTCGCGTCCGACCGGGCGCGATTCGGACGCGGGACGCCTCGTCATGTCCCCCGCCCGCCGCCGCGAAGTCCCAACTCGATGGGGACGGCCACTGTTTGAGGGCGTATCGGCCGCGCGACGACGGGCCACGCGGTCAGCCGCTCTTCGCGAGCACCCGGTCCCCGAGTCGCGCCCGGCGCCCGTCCCTCGCTCCCTCCCGGCACTCCCGCTCCTGCTCCCGCTCACGCACCCGCGCGAGCAGCAGCGCCGGGTCGGGATCCGTCTGAAGCGCGGTCAGGAGCAGCAGCCACAGATCCGACAGCCCCTCCTCGATCTGCTGCCTCCCCTCCAGGGCGTCGGAGACCGTATGCAGCCCGAAAAAGGCGCAGACGAGTCCGTGCGCGGCCACTTGGGGGCACACGCCCTCGGCGAGTGCCCCCTCGGCGCGGGCCTCTTCGAGCAGCGCGGTGACCGTCTCCAGCCAGCCGACGAAGGGCCGGGGCAATGTGACGTCGATGGCCGCGCGTTCCGCCCACAGCCGGGATCCGGCGCGGATGACGACATCGTCGCGGAAAGCTCTGGCCACATCGAAACTCAGGGCGACCAGTCTTTCGAGCGCCGGGCGGTCGGCCGCCTTGTAACGGCCGATCAGCTCGGGCCAGGTCGCGAAATGCTCCTCCACAATGGCCAGGGCCAGATTCTCCTTGCTGGCGTAGTGGAAGTAGATGGCCCCGCTGGTACGCCCGGACCGCGTGCTGATATCGCTGATACTGGTGCCGGCATAGCCACGCTCATCGAACAAATGTGCCGCGGCCTCCAGGAGAAACCTGCGCGTCGCTTTCGCCCGAACCTGCTCCGCCCGAACCTGCACGTGTACCTCGGATTCCCGTTCCGTGAAATGACAGCACGCAATGTAGCGGCTTTTCGCGCGGGGCGTGACGGCGTGCGGCGGGGGCGGGCTGGGGTGCGCGTACCGGAGAATTGCGATGTTCTTATCGCATGAATACATCGATTGGTGACATCGCCGCGGAGGTCCGGCCGCTGTCCTGGTCGCGCACTGTCGCCCGGGAGATGGTGCATCGTGCCTCCGTGGCGGAGGTACTGCTCACCGACGTTCGGCAGACCGAAAGCGGCCAATTCGAAGCCGCCGCCTCCTGGCCCCGCTCCCATCCGACTTTTCCACGCGACGGCGCCGATCTGCACAGCCCCTTGATGATCGTCGAGACACTGCGTCAGCTCGGGATCTACATTCCGCTGCGGTATTTCGGCGTCTCACCCGTCGCGAGCCTGATCATCACCGATCTCTTCTTCGATCTCGACCCCTCCTCGGAGCCGCGCGCGGTCTCCGGCGCCACCGGCGTCACCTGCCGGGTACGGGTGACGGAGGTGCGCCGCGCGCCGGACGGTTCCGTGACCGGGCTGCGCCTCCAGGTCTCCTATCTGGCCGACGGGGCGCTGTTCGCGCTGGCCGGCGGTGGTGCGCGCTTCCTCGAACGCGAGCAGTACGACGCCGTACGGGCGGGTCGCGCGGGGTCCGCCGCTCCGGCCGTCGCGCGTGCGGACGGCCGGTCCCGCCCCGATGCCCGGCGGTTGGGGGTGACCGGCGCGCACGATGTCGTGATCGGTTCCGAGGGCGCCGGCCTGCTGGTGGATCCCGTCGATATGAGACATCCCTTCTTCTTCGACCACGCGACGGATCATGTCCCGGGCATGATCGTGCTGGAGGCCGCCCGGCAGGCGGCGGCCTTCGAAAGTGGCGGAAGGCTGCTGCGGCCTACCGCCGGTCGGCTGAAAACGGCGCGCTTCATCGAATACAGCCCGCCCGCCCGCGTTCTGTGCGTGCCGCACCACGCGACCTGCGTCTTCCGCTTTCTCCAGGACGGCGAACAGAAGGCCTTTGGTGTCCTCCGCTACCAATAAACAGATTTAGACACTAAATGCAATCGCTTGACTGCCGAGAGTAGTTCTCTCTAGCGTAGCGATCGTTATGTTCCTGGCGGTCGCCGGAACTGGCCTTCTCCTGTGGCCGCGCCCGCCAGGGATCGCACCCGTCCGACAACGGGTGACCAACACGCCCGCGGTGATTCGCACCGTTGCGGCGGCCAGCGCTGCCGCTTTTAGGGCACTCCTGAACGGAAGCACGCGGATGACAGCTCAACGCATCCTTTCCTGGACTCCCTCAGCCATCGTCTTCGACTGCGACGGCACTCTCATGGACACCGAATGCCACTGGCAGGACGCGCGCATTCTGGCTTTGCGCGAGCACGGATTCACCCCAGCTCCGGGCTTCGCGGAGCGGGCCAAAGGGCTCCACTACAGCGAATGCGGGCGCCTGATGGCGGACGAGTCGGGGCGCCCGGACCTCGGCGAGGAGATGACCGACCGGCTGCTCGCGCACTTCCGCGCCCTGGTCGCCGACAACCCCATGACCATGCCCGGCGCGCGCGAACTCGTGGAAACAGCCGCGCAGTTCGCGCCGCTCGCCGTCGCCAGCAACTGCCCGCGGGAGGTCGTCGAGTCCTGCCTCGACACCGCGGGCCTGCTCGACCTCTTCGGGCACGTCGTGGTGCCCGAGTACGAGATGCGGCCCAAGCCGCATCCGGACGTCTATCTCACCGCGGCCAGGCTCTGCGGCGCCGACCCGGCCGACACCCTGGCGATCGAGGACTCCCACTGCGGCATCCAGGCCGCGGACCAGGCCGGAATGCGCATCATGGGCGTGGGCCCCTGGCCCGACGCGCGGACCGTAGCGCTGGTGGACCTCTGGGTACGCTCGCTGGACGAGCCGGAAGTCTCCGGCTGGGCCACCGGGCGCGTACCGCCGCAGTACTCACGCTGACCGCCGGCCCCGTCGGTCGCCACGCCAAGGGCTGTCCGGCGGGGCGGGATCGAGCGCTTCCCGGCTCCTCCCTCGCTCTCCTCCTCTCTTCTCTCCTCCTCCTTGTCTCCTCCCTCTCCTTCGGACCTCTCCTTCGGAAGTCGCCCTCCCCGGAAATCGGCCTACCATGAGTGCCAGAGGACATATCCGTCCAGAAGCTGCCGCACAGGGAGATGGCCATCGGATGGATGAGGATCGTGCCGGCCGTCTCGTGTCGTCGCTGCGGGCCCGCGGGGTGATGGCCCATCTGGCGCACTTGGGGGTCTACCAGTGCGGGGTGCAGATCGTGCTCGCCGAGGGCGGTGAGGCGATCTGGGACATCGACGGGGTGCTGGGGCTGCGGGCCGAGGTGGTGGAGGACGGCGTCCTCGTGGGATTCGTCCCGCATGTCCGGGACTCCGAGACCTTCACCGAGGAGCAGCTTGTGGCGACGATCGCCGCCACTCGGTACGACAAGGAGGGCCTGCGCCCTCCGGTGGACACGGGCACCGGACCGGACGGCGCCGACGGCGCGCGACCGGGCGAGAGCCGCTTCTCCGGCCCCGCGCTGCCGAGGCGGGCCGCTCGCCGCAGACTCCGACTCCCCTGGCGCCTTCGCCGGCCGAGATGACTCGTACGCCGGTTCGGCCCCACATCCGCCCGGATGGGCGTACGTATGTGCGGGTACGGCACCGTGTCACGCGGTCGGTGGTTCTTTCCATGGAATCGCCCCTCGCGCCCCGGCTGTGTGGGCATGCTCGGGGGCATGGCTGAGCTTGGTGAGAACGTGCCCGCGTACCGCACGATCAGGGTGTCAGGACCGGCGGGACCGGTCGAGGCGGTGGCCGATGTGGAGGCATGGCGGGCGCGGGAGCGCTATCCGGACATCCTCTCGGCGGGCGGCCCGCTCTTCGGAGTGGTGCGCGAACGCGAGGCGGGCGGCTGGGAGCTGATCTCCTCGTTCACGGGGCTGGCCCCGCAGGACGGGCGAGACAGCATGGGCTCCCGGTTCCGCAGACGGGCCGAGGAGTGCGAGCGGGCCGGTGACCGGGCCGGGTACGAGGAGTGCGTGCGCGCCGCCGAGCGAATGGAGTGGGAGACCCTTGACGAGCTGACCGTGCTCGGCGTCCGCCACCGGGTCGCGCGGGCGGAGTGCTACGTACGCTCGGGACCCGACGGACCTGAGCCCCCGCGCCCGGGCGACCCGGACCCCATGGCGTCCGGCGAGTCGCACAAGGCCCCGGATCCCACGGCCGGGTTCGTCTTCGATCCCGTCATCGCCACCGGAATGTCCCAGGGCATTCTCAAGGTCGAACTGCTCTCCCTCGTACGCAAGTCGGGCACCGTACCCGACGAGATCCGCGACGATTCCCGGATCGCGGCGCGAACGCACCCGGGAGGTGTCCTCCTTCCGGCGACCTTCATGACGGCGGAGAAGGAGTCCGGGCGCTGGCGGCCCGACTCCACCGGGACGTGCACCACACCGCAGGGCGCGCGGGACACCCTCGCCGTCGCGCTGCGCGTCATGATCCCGTGGCAGCTCGGCCTCGAACAGGAACGGCGCGCACCGTACTTGGCCGCCGCTGACCGGCTCGACGCGGAGCGCCGCAATGAAGTGGAGGTGGAGGGACGGCGGTTCAGGGTGGTACGGATCGAACGCCTGGTCCGTATCGGGCCGGACGGCCCCGAGGGCCCACGCCCCTCCGACCCGGACCCGCAGCCTCCCGTGATGGTGCAGCACCAGCGCGCCGTCGCGGAGGGGCTGATCTCCGAGGACGACGACGGGGACGCCCCCATCGAACTCGACGAGAACACACGGCGGCTGGCGGCGCTCGTCAGCGAGGAGGAGGCGCGCCGCAAGGAGCTGCTGGCCCGGCGGCGGGAGCGGGGCCGTGACGCCTGAGCGGGGGCGCCGGCGCGAGAATCCGCCCAACGCACCTTTCAGCAGCGCGCGTTGACATGGCCGGGCTCTCCGGCCGGTACGACGTCCCGGTCCCGCAGGACGACCGAGAGCCGGTCGCCCCACTCCCGGCACGCGACGGTGAAGTCCGCCCGCCGGTACTCGATCACCAGCACCTTGTCGTCATAGGCGTCCGCGTACGCGTCGCACTCCTCGTATCGCGCGCACTCCTCGGCCACGGCGAAATCGAAGCCGGTCTCGTCCCGTACCCCGGTCATCTCCGCCGCGTTCTTCTGGCCGATCGCCAGCCCCGCCCGGTGGGCGCGCTCGGCCAGCCGCCCCGCGAAGGCGGCTGCCTCCTCGCGGTCGAGCAGGCCGTCCGAGCGCAGATACGAGTCCAGGTTGTCCGCCTCGACGGCGTCGAATCCCCGGTCGGCGCAGCCGTCGATCCAGCCGCCGACGATGCCGGCCAGCCGGTCGCGACGGTCCTCGGAGGAGATGTCCAGCAGCGGTTCCTCCCAGTCCTCGTCGATGACGGCCGCGCCGTCCGCGTCGCGCAGCAGCAGGTCGGGGTGGTTCTTCCGCCACCACGCCACGGCGTCCGGCTGCGCCTGGTACGCGTTGACGTAGCAGATGTTGTAGATGCCCGGGTCCGGGTCCGGGGCCGCCGTACGGTCCCTGATGACCGTCCGCACCCCCGCGGGCGGGTCGTACGCACCGCCGAGCTGGTAGTCGAAGGGGGCGTTCGCCCGGGGCAGGCGCGCCGTGTGACCGGTGGCGGCTGAGCTCTCGGCCCCCTTGGGGGCGCCGGAGGCGCCGGAGTCGTCGGCCGTGTCGGCGGCGGCGCACCCGGAGAGGGCCAGCGCCAGCGCGAGCAGAGGGGCCACCGATACACGGGCGGCGGGGGCGAACGGCAAGGCGGCGTCTCGATTCCGGAGCGGTGTGAAGGAGCCCCCAGTCTCGCACCGGGGCCGGGGCCGGGGCCGGGGTGTGCCCGGCCCCGGTGCACGCCCCCTCCCGGCTCACACCGTCAGCAGACTTGGCCTGGCCGCCCGGTCGACGGGCAGGAACGCGTCCGGCACCGGGTACTGGCCCAGCAGGAAGCGCAGGATCGAGGCGTGCATCGCCTCGACGGGCGCGATCGTGGCCGCGGTCTCCATCTCCGAGGTGCCCCCCACGCCGTAGGTGGCCATCAGATAGGTCTGCGCGGCCTGTTCCTCCAGCTGCAACGCGAGCGTGGCGGCGTCGGCCGCGCTGGTGGCCCTGGCCAGCGTGGTGGTGATCTCCTTCTGGTCGGAGAGCGGCACACCCGTGAGGGCGGGCTTGCCGGCGCGGGTCAGTACGGTGTTCCACACCTTGGCGTGGTCGGTGTGCTGGGCCATCGCCCGGGTGAGGAAACTCGTCAGCGCGCGCGGTACGGTCCCGAGCCTGCCCGCCCTGGCGGCGGCCAGGGCCGACGTATAGACGCCCACGACCTGGTTCTCCAGCGCGACCGCCAGCGCGACCGTCCGCAGATCGCCGGGGTAGGCGACCCGGTGCGCGATCACGCTGGCCTGGTCGACGGGCGACCGCGAGGACAGGTCGTTCTCACCGGAGCAGGCCGGCAGGAGGAAGGCGGCCCCCGCGCCTCCCGCCCCCAGCAGGAACCTCCGGCGGGCGGGGCCGCGCGCCTCGGTCTCCTCGGCCGGACCGGCGAGGGGCGGCTCGCAGCCACCCCGTTCGGGTGCGGAACTCACTGCACGGCCCCTTCGGAGATCGGCGAGGCCTTGGCGGTCGGATAGAAGGCGTCGGGGAATCCGGTCCATCCGACGGCGGCGGGCAGTACGGCGGCGTCCGTCGGGATCGCCATCAGATCGCTGTCGCCCGCGCCGAGCAGCGCCTGAAAGGTCAGCAGTGTGGCGCGGTGCTGCGCCTCGACCGGGGCGACGGAGGCGAAGAGCCGGCGCAGTCGCGCGGTACCGGCCACGCCCACGTCCTTGGTGTACGTCTGCGCGGCCACGTCCTCCAGCGAGAGCGCGAGCGTGATCACGTCCTCCGGGGTCTTGGCGGCCGGCAGCGCCTTCTCGGCCACGGCCGCGTACTTCGGGTCGGTCCCGGTCTGCGGCGAGCCGCCCGCCTGGACGGCCGCCGTGTTGAACGCCTTGGCGTGCTCCTCGTGGTGCCGGGTCGTCGTGGCGATGAACTCCTGGATCGTCGCGTTGCCGTCCTTGATGAACGGCAGCTCGGCGGCGGTCCGGTAGACGCTCACCGCGAGGTTTTCCAGTGACGCCGCCGTCTGCAACGCCATGATGTCGTCCCGCGTCGTGGGTTCCAGCAGCCGGGTGTCGATGTGCTCCGAGCTCATCACGCCCCCTCTTTCGTCGGCGCCCGCACCACCGCGGGTGCTCTCTGTCACCGACACATTCGCGACGCGGGCGCCACCGAAGGGTGGGACATCCAGGATGATTCGGGCTGTTTCACCTCTATGGCGGAGTACACGACTGCCCCGTCGCCGTAACCGGCGACGGGGCAGTGCGGGAGCCGGACTCCGGCCGTACTTGTGCCAGGGCGTGTCTTCACAGTCCCGCCCGGCTCGCGGGCGGCCGGAGCTACTTCGAAGCCACGCCCTACTCCTTGACCGCGCCCGAGTTGGCGCCGTTGACGAAGTAGCGCTGGAAGCAGAAGAACAGCGCGGCCACCGGCAGGGTGGAGAGCAGCGCCGCCGCCAGCTTCAGCGGATACTGTGTGCCGCCGCCGAGACCGCCCGAGATGAAGCGGGCCAGACCCGTGGTGAGCGTCTCGTACTGGCCGGACTGGGTGGCGACCAGGAAGTGCGTGAACTCGTTCCACGACCCCTGGAACGACAGGATCGTCAGTGTGATCAGCGCGGGCCTGGCCATCGGCAGGACGACGGACCAGAAGATCCGGAACACCCCCGCCCCGTCGACCCGCGCGGCCTCCTCGACCTCGCGCGGCACGGACTCGAAGAACTGCTTCATGATGAAGATGCCCGCCGCGTCCACCAGCAGCGGCAGGATCATGCCGGTGTACGTGTCGAAGATCCCGAAGGTGTTGAGCACCAGGAACTTCGGGATGAGCAGGGCCACCCCGGGCACCGCCATCACGGCGAGCACGAAGCCGAACAGCAGCGAGCGGCCCCGGAAGCGCAGCCGCGCCAGCGCGTACCCGGCCATCGAGTTGAACAGCACCCGGCCCGCGGTCACGATCACCGCGACCAGCGTCGAGTTGGAGAGCCAGCGCAGGAAGGGCACACCGTCCGCCGACTCGCTCAGCCCGAACAGCCGCTGGTAGGCCGCCGTCGTGGGAGTGGTCGGCAGCAGGGAGAGCGGATTCGCGGCCGCGTCCGGGTCCGTCTTGAAGCCGGTCACCAACTGGATGAGGAACGGCAGCAGATAGAGCAGCGCCATCCCCACCACCAGGGCGTACCCCACCACCCGCAGCGGGACCGGGAACCGTCCCAGGACCGGCGGACGGGCGGGGTCGCGCGTGGCGCGCCGGAGCCGGGCCCGCTCGATCCGGTCGCGTATGGCCGTACCACCGGCGCTCATCGCTTCCTCCCCTTACGTGTGCCACGCTCCCGCAGGACCCAGCGCTGGAACCCGGTCAGACAGAGGATCAGGGTGAGCAGGACGAACGCGATCGCCGCTCCCTGGCCGAAGTCCGCGTTGTCGAAGCCCGAGGAGTACGACAGGAACGCGGGCGTGAGCGTCGTATTGCCCGGGGCGCCCTGGCCCATCACATACACCTGGTCGAAGACCTGCCAGGTGGCGATCAGTCCCAGCGTGAGCACCAGGAACAGCACGGGACGCAGCGCGGGCAGCGTCACGTACCGCAGCAGCTGACGGCGGTTGACCCCTTCCAGGGCGGCAGACTCCTCCAGCTCCCTGGGGATGTCCTGGAGCGCCGCGAGGAAGATCAGCATGAATGTGCCGGAGGTCGTCCACACGGACAGCAGGATGATCGTGCACATCGCGATCGAGGGGCCGGACAGCCACTCGAACCACGAGAGCCCCATGAAGGAGTGGTCCGCCAGCATCCCGGCGGGCCGTTCGGGATCGACGATCCCGAGGCCGCCCAGGATCAGGGAGAGCACTCCGCGGGGGTCCGAGAACCAGTTCGGTCCCTTCACCCCGAACCACGACAGCAGGGAGTTGACGGCCCCGCTGCCCTGGAAGAGGAAGAGGAAGATCGTGGAGACGGCGATGGAGCTGGTGACCGACGGGAAGAAGAAGGTCGTACGCAGCGCACTGCGCGCCCGCAGCAGCTTCTGGTTGACGATCAGCGCCAGGCCCAGCGCCAGCCCCGTCTGGAGGGGCACGGTCAGCAGGACGTAGTAGGCGTTGTTGCGCAGGGCGGTCGCGAAGAGGGTGCGGTCGAGACCGTCCTGCGTGAACAGCGTCCGGTAGTTGTCCAGGCCCACGAAGTCGGCTTCGCCGCTGAACGGGTTCGACTGTCCGTCCCAGTTCAGCAGGCTGACCCACAGCGCCATGAGGATGGGCAGTACCAGGAAGAGTCCGAGGACCAGCACCATGGGGCTGACGAACAGCCAGCCCCAGATGCCTTCCCGGCGCTGGTCCCCGCGACGGCCCGCGCGCGGGGCGCTGGCACGGGCCGTCGCGGTCGTACCGGTCACACCGGGCGTGTCAGGTTCGCCCGGTGTGCCGGTCGATCGGTGCGCGCGGTCCGCGCGCACAGTACGGAGGGGCATGGGGCTCAGTTGCCCTTCGCGATCGCCTGTTCGCCGTTGCGCTGGAGGTCGGCGAGGATCTTCTTCGGGTCCGCCGTACGCAGAGACTGGAGGTCGGTGTTGAACTGGCTGGCCACCTTGTCGAAGCCGGCGATCGTGACCGGGCCCTGCGCGTACGCGCTGCCGTCCACCCACGCCTTGGCGTGCGGCGTCTTCTCGGCGTACGTCTTGAGCGCGCTCGTCCGCGACGGCATCACACCGAACGCGTCGGCGAAGGCGAGCTGCTGGTCGGCGGAGGCCAGGTGCTTGACGAGGTCGACGCTCGCGGCCTGGTGGGTGCTGTCGGCGGCGACGCCCCAGCAGGTGCTGAAGGCGAGCGTGCCCTCGCCCTTCGGACCCGCCGGCAGCGGGGCGATGGAGTACTTCACGTCCGGGTAGTCGAGCTTCATGCCGCCGTCGAGCCAGTTGCCCTCGATGGTCATCGCGGCCTTGCCCTTGCCGAGCGCCTCACCGCCCCAGCTGGTGTCCACCTGCTTGGCGAACTTCATCGAGCCGGACTTCAGCATCGACTGGACGAAGGCGAGACCCTCGGCGTTCTCCGGGGTGTCGGCGGTCATCTTGCTCTGGTCCGCGTCGGTGAGCCAGCCGCCCGCCTGCTTCATGAAGACGCCGAGGCGCTGGTACTCGTCGCTGGTCACCAGGCCGGTGACACCATTGGTGGTGAGCTTCTTGGCGACGCTCTGGAGCTCCTGCCAGCTCTTCGGGTAGTCCTTCTCCGTCAGCCCGGCCTTCTTCCACAGGTCGGAGTTGATGGCGAGCCCGAGGGTGGAGGTGTCCTTGGGCAGGCAGACCTGCTTCCCGCCGTACGAGAAGGACGAGAGCAGCTGCTCGGAGAAGTCCGAGGCGTCGGGTATCTGGTCGCCGTACGCGTAGAGCGATCCGCCCTTGGCGTAGTTCGCGAACTGGTCGGAGTTGACATAGAAGACGTCCGGCGGCTTGTGGCCGGCGAAGGCCTGCGCCAGCTGCTGGTTCATGTCCTTGGCGACCTCGACGGTCACCGTGTTGCCGGACGTCTTCGCGTACGAGGCTGCGGCCGCCTTCACCGCCTGGGTCTCGGCGTCACCCGAGGTGGCGATCAGGACGGTCAGGTTCTGCTTCTCGGCCTTGTCCTGCGTCTGCTCCTTGCCACTGTCGAAGTTGGACGAGCAGCCGGTGGCGGCCAGGAGCGCCGCGCAGGTGACGAGTGCGGCGGCGGCCGCCGTGCGGGTGACCATGAATTCCTCCAGAAGAGATGAAACGTGCGGCTCAGTAGCCCAGGAAGGGCGCCTGGAATCGGTGGCCCGGGAGCGTTCTTCGCTCCTGGGCGCTGGGGGGCGCGGTCAGCTTCCCGGGGCGGGTGTGCTGTCGCGGATGACAAGGGACGGTTCGAGCAGGACACGCCCGGGCGGGGCACCGGGCTCCGACATCCGGGCGAGCAGGAGACGTACGCACTCGCGGCCGACGGCCTCCAGCGGCTGGGCGACGGTGGACAGACCGGGGGAGAGCAGGGCCGCGGTGGGGGAGTCGTCGAAGCCGATGACGGCGACGTCCTTGCCCGGCGCGGCATTCCGCTCGCGCAGCGCCTGGTAGCAGCCCATCGCGAGCATGTCGCTGGCGGCGATCACGGCCGTCGCCCCCGCCTTGAGCAGCGGTGCCACGGCGGCCCGCGCCGAGGAGGTGTCGTCGACGCTCTGCGCGCGTCGGCCGCGTACCGGCAGACCGTGCCGGCGCATGGCGCGCTGCCAGCCCTCGGCCCGGTCGTCGCCGACACCGGAGCCACGCGGCCAGCCGAGGAACGCGATTCTGCGATGCCCGAGGGCCACCAGATGCTCGACCGCGGCGTCGGTGCCCGAGGCGCCGTCGACATCCGCCCAGTCGCCTATCTGCCGGCCCGACCACATCCGGCCGAAGCCCACGAACGGTATGCCGCGCTTGGCCAGCCAGGCCTGGCGCGGGTCACCGCGGTCGGTGCCGCTGAGCACGAACCCGTCGACGCTGTGCAGATCGAGCAGCTCCTCGTGCCCGTCCAGACTGGCGTTGCCGGGCGGCGAGGCGAACAGCAGGATCCGGTAGCCGGCCTCGTCGGCCGCCTGGGACAGCGCGTGCAGGAAGCGGTCCATGACCGGTGCCGACATACCGGGCGCACTCGGACGTATGCCGTAGCCGATCAGTTTGCTGGAGCGGGTACGCAGCGTCTGCGCCGCCCGGTGTGGGCGGTACCCCATCTCGTCGATGGTGCGCTGGACCCGCTCCAGCGTCTCAGAGCGCAACAGTTCGGGCGAATTCAGGGCATTTGACACCGTCTGCGGAGAGACCCCGGCGCGCCGCGCGACCATGGCCAGGGTCACTGAACCGGCCTTGGGCGAAGGCGCGTTGGCGGGGCGGGGCATAGCTGTCTCCGGGACGGTTTGTGCGAATCGACGAGTTTTTTGGAGCGTTCAAATGCCATTGTCAACGAGCTGAAGTCGTCGTTAGGGTTCTTGGAACGCTCCAATGACTGAGAGGTTCTGCTCTGTTGTCCACTACTGTCAAGACCCACGACACTATGAACTCCGTCGCAGCCGCGGTCCCCTCGGCCGAGGGCCTTCAGCCGTTCCTGCACGACGCCTGTGTGACGCTGTACGCGCCGAGCTTCGTGATCTCCCACGCGGACGGACAGATCGGCGGCGGCGCCGAAGGCTTCTACCACGGTGACAGCAGAGCGCTGGCCCAGCTGACGGTCGAGGCCGACGGGATCCCGATCGCGCCGGTACGCGGAGCCTTGGACGGTGCGGACCGGGCGGCCTTCCGCGGAGTGCTGCGCGGCCTCGGCGAGGAGACCGCGGACCCGGCGGTCACCCTGCACCGAAGGCGGCGCGTCACCCCCGGCCGGCTGGAGGAAACCCTCGAAGTCTCCAACGCGGGACGGCAGAACGTCCGCGCCCGGCTGATCATCACCGCCGCCACCGACCTCGCCGAGATGGAGCGCGTCAAGACCGGGCAGCCGCAGAGCCCGGTCCCCGCGACCGCCACCGCGGCCGGACTCGACTGGTCCAAGGAGACGTTCGCCGTACGCCTCACCTCCACCCCGGCGCCCACCGCCGTCGACCCGGCGTCCGGGCGGCTGGAGTACGACATCGAGCTGGCGCCCGGAGAGGTCTGGACCGCCGTACTGCACTGTGACGCCGCGCACGAGGACGGCGACCAGTTCCCCGCCCCGACGGCGGACAGCGTGCCCTGGCGCACCCCGGTGCTGCGCAGCGCCGACCGGCGCTTCGACCACTGGATCAGCCAGTCGGCCGCCGACCTCGACCGGCTGCGCCTGACCGACTCCGAGGAGCCCGCCGACCAGTTCCTGGCCGCCGGAGCCCCCTGGTTCCTCACGCTCTTCGGCCGCGACTCCCTGTGGGCGGCCCGGATGCTGCTGCCGCTGGGCACCGGACTCGCCGCCGGAACGCTGCGTACGCTGGCACGCCGCCAGGGCGTCAAGGTGGACCAGGACACCGAGGAGCAGCCCGGCAAGATCCTGCACGAAGTGCGCCGTGGGACCCAGGACTTCCACGACGGCTTCTCGCTGCCGCCGTCCTACTACGGCACGGTCGACGCCACCCCGCTCTGGGTCACGCTGCTGCACGACTCCTGGCGCTGGGGTCTCGCCCCCGACCAGGTCGAGCCGCTGCTGCCGCACGCCGAGGCCGCCCTCGCGTGGATGCGTGACCACGGCGACGCCGACGGCGACGGCTTCCTGAAGTACATCGACCACACCGGACGCGGTCTGGCCAACCAGGGCTGGAAGGACTCCGGCGACTCCATCCGGCACCGCGACGGACGCCTCGCCGCCTCTCCGATCGCGCTGTGCGAGGTCCAGGCGTACGCGTACGAGGCGGCCCGCGGCGGCGCCGCGCTGCTGCGCGCCTTCGGCCGGCCCGGCGCCGACGAGTGGGAGGAGTGGGCCGAGCGGCTTTCCGACCGGTTCCGCAGCCACTTCTGGGTGGAGGACGAGCGCGGCGCCTACCCGGCCGTCGCCCTCGACCGGGACAAGCGGCCGGTGGACTCGGTCACCTCGGGCTTCGGCCATCTGCTGGGCACGGGCCTGCTCAACCACGAGGAGAGCGCTCTGCTGGCCGCCCGGCTCAGCGCGCCCGACCTCGACTCGGGCCATGGGCTGCGCACCCTGAGCAGCGACTCCGTGGGCTACAACCCGTACGGCTACCACATCGGTGCCATCTGGCCGCACGACACCGCGATCGCGGTGCACGGGCTGACCAGGGCCGGGTTCCCGGACGCCGCGGCGGGGCTCGCGACGGGGCTGCTGACCGCCTCGACGGGCTTCGACGCCCGGCTGCCGGAGCTGTTCGCCGGCCATGGCTCGGCGACCGACTCGGTGCCCTCGCCCTATCCGGCGTCCTGCCGGCCGCAGGCGTGGGCGGCCGCCTCGTCCGTCCTGGTCCTCCAGTCCGCGCTGGGGCTCTCGGCCGACGTCCCCGGCGGCACCCTGACCGTCGCGCCCACGTTCGCCGAGGCGTACCGGCCGCTGAAGGTGGAGGGGTTCGATGTCGCGGGCGGGCGCCTGGACATCTCCGTGGCCGCCGACGGTACGGCGCACATCGAGGCGCCGGCCGGCCTGGAGGTGAAGAGGGAGTCCGTGACGCCCCGTTGAGGCCATGGGCGCGCGGTGTGAGGATGGGACCCCGGCGAGACGGACTCACCTGTCTCGGGGGCGGGGTCCCGTCTGTGGCTCCGGCGGCGCTTCGGCGGCGGTTTCCGGTCAGGGCGGGCGAAGCCGGTCCTCCGCCGGGCCGTGTCGCTCTTGGGCCGAACGGGTGAGGCGCGGGAGGATGGCCGGATGCAGACACAGTGCACGGGCGGGGTGGTCCGATGAGCCGCTACGGCAGGTACGACGGATACGACGCCACCGATGAGCAGTGGGAGGGCCTGGCCCAGGTCGTACCGCTGCGCGGCCGCAACGAGTGGCCCTCGCGGGTCGATCACCGCACCGTCCCCCAGGACTTCAAGGCGGAGAACCGGCGCTTCATCGTGCTGCGGGTGCAGGTGTTCGCGGACGCGCGGGAGGTCGCCGACCATCTGATCGCGCGGATTCCGGTGCTGCTGGATCTGACCGGCGCGGAGCCCGATGTGGCCAAACGCATCCTGGACTTCAGCAGCGGGGTCGTCTTCGGGCTCGGCAGCGGGATGCACCGGGTCGACAAGAACGTCTTCCTGCTGGCCCCGATCGGCACGGAGGTCGAGGGGATCGCGGCCGACGCCGTCCCCCGATCGTAGGAAGGTGGCCAAGGCGTAACGGTTCGGCAGCTTTTGGGCCGCGTACGGTCCGGCCATGGAAGCAACCCGCGCGCGTCCCACCATCACCGAACTGCGGCTCTCCGCCTTCACCTCGCACCGCGGAGCGGCTTTTCCCCTGAGCCCCATGACGCTGTTCACCGGAGCGAGCGGCAGCGGGAAGTCCACGGCACTGCGGGCCTACGAGGCGCTCGCCAGGCTCGGCGCGGGCGCGCCCCTCGCCGAGGTCTTCCCGGATCCGGTGGCCTGCGTTCCGGAACGGGCCGCGCCCGACGCCCAGGGGCGGCGCGGCTTCCGGATCGGCTGCACCGTCGACGGCCCGGTCGGTCCCGTACGACTCGATCTCGCCGTCCAGGCCGAGCCCGAACTCCGTATCGTCGGCGAACGGCTGACCGGCCGCGGGCAGACCCTGCTCACCACGGCGCTGCGCGACCCGGGGCGGCCCACGGTCCAGGCGGCCTGGCACACGGCCGGCGCCGTGCCGGTGACCCGGGCCCCGCTGCCCGACGACCGGCTGGGTACGGCGCTGCTCCCGCTGCGGGTGGGGGGCCGCACGGAGGGCGAGTCGCTGGTGCTCGCCGCCGCCGAGCAGACCGTGCTGGCCCTGCGGTCCGTCTTCGTCTGCGACCCGCAGCCCCAGCTCATGCGGTATCCGGTGGCCGCCGGACAGGGGCGGCTGCGCCGGGGCTGCGAGAATCTGGCGGCGGTGCTCGACCGGGCACTCGACCGCTCGCGCGACGGCTGCGCCCGCCGGCGGGCCCGGCTGGCCGCGGCGGCGCGGGCCGGCTGCGCGGGCCCGGTGACGGAACTCGCCGTCGAGCAGCTGGCCGACGGTACGGTACGGGCGCTGCTCGCCCGGGACGCCTCGGGCACCAGGGCGGCCACCCCCGTGGGCAGGCTCGGCGAGGGCGAGCTGAGATATCTGGCGCTCGCGCTCGTGCTGCTCACCGGTCCGGGCGTACTGGCCGTGGACCAGGTCCCCGAGGTGCCTCCGGCGCTGCGGTCGCTCACCGTCCTCGCGGACGGATTCGACCGGAGCCTGGACCGGCGGCAGGCGCGCGAACTGCTCTCGCTGGCGTCGGCGGTCTGTGCGGAGGGGCGGATCGCACTGGTCGGGGCGGTCGGCGACGCCTCCTGCGCGCGGGGGGCCGCCGGGGTGACGGTGGTAGACCTGGATCCGTGACAGAACTCGATGTGGCGGAAATGCAGCGCAGACTCGCCCAGTTCGCGGCGGCGCGCGACTGGGAGCGGTACCACACCCCCAAGAATCTGGCGGCGGCGCTGAGTGTCGAGGCGTCGGAACTGCTGGAGATCTTCCAGTGGTTGACGCCCGAGCAGTCGGCGCGGGTGATGGAGGACCCGGAGTCGGCCCACCGGGTCTCGGACGAGGTCGCGGATGTGCTCGCCTATCTGCTCCAGCTCTGCGAGGTGCTGGGGATCGACCCGCTCATGGCGCTCGCCGCGAAGATGGACCGGAATGAGGTCCGCTACCCGCCCAAGCGACCGGCGGATGGCCGCGATTCACCCTGATCGTCACTCTGCGGAGTGGGCAAGTTATGCACAACGAGCCTGCTGTCCAGAGATTTCCGCATTGCTCTGGCCTTTCCGTCGCCAATACCTCACTCTGGGTAGTGGAGTGCGTGGGCAGGATTGTCGTACGAACGGGGGCTGCGGATGGATGCGGAACGGCTCATCGGACTGAGCCGGCATGCCCTGGCCGGGAGCACGGACGAGTGGGATGTCATCGCGGAGGCCTGGCAGGCGCAGAGCCTCGCCCGGGCGATCGGCGTCCAGTTGGCTTTGAACGGACCGAAGGAGCTGAGGAGCGAGGCGCGGGAGCTGGCCGAGGGGGGCGGGCACGACTGCGGACTGCCGGACGGACTGTCCGACGGGTTGGCGGGGTTACCGGACCGTCCGGGGCCGCGCATCGGCCGGATACGGGCCGGACAGCTCTCCGGGGTGGCCGACATCCGGGCGGCGCTGACCGGGCTCGGCGCGCTGCTGGGCGAGGTCGGGATCGCGCTGGTGGCGGTGGCGTGTGCCACGGACGAGGAGGGGCTGTACTGGCAGTGCGTCGACGCGATCGACGCGGCCGACGAGTCCAACGACCGGGTGGGCGTGATGCTGCGCCGGCTCGTGGCGCGGGACCGCGAGCGGGAGCGGGAGTGGGCGCGTCAGCGCGAGGAGCGGCAGCTCGGGCTGGAGTGGCAGCGACAGAGGGAGCGGGAGAGCGGGATCGGCCGGGACGGCAGGGGGGAGCCCTGTCCGAAGGTGCAGGATGGAGGGCATGGATCTTCGAATCTTCACCGAGCCCCAGCAAGGGGCGAGCTACGAGACACTGCTGACCGTGGCCAAGGCCACCGAGGAGCTGGGCTTTGACGCCTTTTTCCGGTCCGACCACTATCTGAAGATGGGGTCCGCCGACGGGCTCCCCGGGCCGACGGACGCCTGGATCACGCTGGCCGGGCTGGCCAGGGAGACCAAGCGGATCCGCCTCGGCACGCTCATGACGGCCGGCACGTTCCGGCTGCCGGGTGTGCTGGCCATCCAGGTCGCCCAGGTGGACCAGATGTCCGGCGGCCGAATCGAACTGGGCCTGGGCGCGGGCTGGTTCGAGGAGGAGCACAAGGCGTACGGGATTCCGTTCCCCAAGGAGAAGTTCGCCCGGCTGGAGGAGCAGCTGGCGATCGTGACCGGCCTCTGGGCCACGGAGACCGGCCGGACCTTCTCCTACGACGGCACGTACTACCAGCTGACCGACTCACCCGCGCTGCCCAAGCCCGCCCAGAGCAAGGTGCCGATCCTGATCGGCGGCCACGGCGCGAAGCGCACCCCGCGGCTGACCGCGCGGTACGCGGACGAGTTCAATCTTCCGTTCGCCTCCATCGAGGACACCGAGGCACAGTTCGGCCGGGTGCGGGCGGCGGCCGAGGCGGTGGGGCGCCCGGCGGATGATCTTGTGTATTCGAACGCGCTGATCGTGTGTGTCGGCAAGGACGACGCGGAGGTGGCCCGCCGGGCCGCCTCCATCGGACGGGAGGTGGCGGAGCTGAAGGTGAACGGACTCGCCGGCTCGCCCGACGAGGTGGTCGACAAGATCGGCCGTTACGGCGCCGTCGGCTCGTCGCGGATCTATCTCCAGATGATGGATCTGGACGATCTCGACCATCTGGAGCTGATCTCCTCACAGGTCCAGTCCCAGCTGGGCTAGGACTGCTGTCGGCAAGTTCCGCGGACAGGCCCTGGCCGACCGGACAGGGCCTGGCCCCGCCGTACCACGTACTGGAGCGACTGTGAAACCCACCCGCACCCTCGCCGCCGCCCTCGCCGGCGGGACCGTCGTTCTCGACGGCGGTCTCTCCAACCAGCTCGCCGCGCAGGGCTGCGATCTGTCCGACGCCCTCTGGTCGGCGCGGCTTCTCGTCGACAGCCCCGGGCAGATCGAAGCGGCCCACGGGGCGTATGTGCGGGCGGGTGCGCGGGTGTTGACCACCTCCAGCTATCAGGCGACGTACGAGGGATTCGCGCGGCGCGGGGTGTCGCGCGACACGGCGAGCGCGCTGCTGGTCCGCAGTGTGGAGCTGGCGCGCCGGGCGGGCGCGGCGGAGCAGGACGAGGTGTGGGTGGCGGCCTCGGTCGGTCCGTACGGCGCGATGCTCGCCGACGGCAGTGAGTACCGGGGCCGGTACGGACTGTCGGTGCGGGAGCTGGAGCGGTTCCACCGGCCGAGGATCGAGACCCTTGCCTCGGCCGGTCCCGACGTGCTCGCGCTGGAGACCGTCCCGGACACCGACGAGGCGGAGGCGCTGCTGCGGGCCGCCGCCGGCTGCGGGGTGCCGGTCTGGCTCTCGTACTCCATCGAGGGCGGGCGCACCCGGGCCGGCCAGCCGCTCGCCGATGCCTTCGCCCTGGCGGCGGGCGACGACCAGGTGATCGCGGTGGGGATCAACTGCTGTGAGCCGGGGGACGCGGACCGCGCGGTCGAGCAGGCCGCCTCGGTGACAGGCAAGCCGGTCGTCGTCTATCCGAACAGCGGGGAGGGCTGGGACGCGGCGGCGCGGAGCTGGCGCGGGGACGCCACGTTCGATCCGTCCAGGGTGCGGTCCTGGCAGGCGGCGGGGGCGCGGCTCGTCGGGGGCTGCTGCCGGGTCGGGCCGGAGCGGATCGCGGAGCTGAGTGCGCTGACCGGGCGCTGAGCGGATCTCGACGGCGTGGTGCCGATGGCTTCGGCGGGCCCGGAGCCATCGGGAAAACCCCTGGTCGTGACCGATTCGGCGGGCAATACTCGGTCGGGTGTTCCTGACGATCAGTACGACCGGCACCCCGGAGCGTCCCGCGACCGACCTCGGATTCCTGCTGCACAAGCATCCCGACCGCGCGCAGACGTTCTCCACGTCGCATGGCACCGCCCATGTGCTCTACCCCGAGGCGTCCGCCGACAGTCTGAGGACCCGCAGACCACAGGTCCCCTCTCGGTCAGACCGGCGGGCCGGAGGGTTCCTGCACGTTCATCGCCACGGCGTGGTCCACCTCGGCATGCCCGACTTCAGACAGACAACTGGGCGACAAGGTTAGCGATCCTGCGGTCCCGTCACTCAACGATTTCTGCATCAACGACATCGTCGTCAGGGCCTTCGATGGCGGCAAGGGGCGGCGGCTGCCGCAGTTGGCCGAGCTTTTCGGCTACCAGGAATCTGAAGAGGTTCAGGGCTCCGTCATGCCGCTCACTGGTCTCACCGGGGGTGAGGGCTTCGAGCAGGAGCAGGGCAAACACCAGGTTGCTGTCCTCTGGGTGGCTGTTCAACTGCTGCTTGACCAGCGACATCAGGTCAAAAGGCGCGTCGCTCGCGGTGCCCGGAGGCAAAGGCAGGCTCAGGAGGGCGTCCTCTGTGACGTCAGCCAGTGCGGCCCTCTGCCACAGTGCGTCGAACTGGAGGAGCTGTTCTTCTGGCGTCGTGTTGCGTGCTCGGGTGCCGAGAATCTCGACCAGGGCATCGACTGTGTCCCGCCTGGGCAAGGCAGGGCTGGCTAAAGCAGCATGCAAAGTGCTGCGAGAGATCTTCTTCTTCGCCTCATCGCTGAGGGCTGCATACATCTCGCTCAGAGACGGGCGGCCAGCCCACAGGTGAAGCGTGTGAAGAGCATCGTTTAGGTCTCTCAACGGCCCACCTTCCAGCTGCGGCCTCTTGAATACCCCCGGCTTGCCCACCCGAACTCCCTGAGCGTCCAGAACCGTACAGAACCATTCAGCAGCATGTCATCCCGTCCGGATGCAGCGGGACTGCATCCGGAAACGTACTGAACCGACCGCAGATCGTCTGACCCGGCCGAGGCCAGATGCACCTTGGTGACCACGCCCAAACACCTGTCACTCGGGGAGTACTAGGCATGAACCAGATACTCGGCCTCGTCATCGAGGGCCTGCTTACGAACCTGCCGTCCGACATCGTTGGTGGTGTTGCCGTGGCCGTGGCCGGCCACGCATGGATGCGTTGGGGCCGGCGGCGGGCGTCCAGCAACGAGAAGATCCGTCGCCAAGACTGATGCGCACTTGGCCCTAACCGGTGGGATTGAAGGCGGTTCCCTTGCCGGTTGCCATCTCCTCAAGTCGTTGAAATAGGGGCCTGATCCGAGCTCAACCGGGACAGGCCCCGCGGCGTTCTGTCGCAGCTGCCACCAGCGAGGCGGCACCGCCAGGAGATTGAACAGAAGCACTTGACGGGGAACGCCACCAACGTCCGGCCCGAGAGCCGCGAGCGGCTGGTGCGGCTCGCCCGCGAGCACGATGTACTGCCCGTCGCGATAGTCCTGGACCTGCCCGAGGAAGTGTGCGCCGAGCGCAACGCCGGCCGCCCCGACCGGGCCGGGACGCCGCGCCATGTGATCAAGCGGCACCGCGGCGAACTGCGCCGCTCACTGCGCGGTCTGGAGCGCGAGGGCTTCCGCAAGGTGCATGTCCTGCGCGGCGAGCGGGAAGTGGAGAGCGCCGAGATCGTTCTCGAACGCCGCTACAACGACCTCACCCATCTCACCGGCCCCTTCGACATCATCGGGGACATCCACGGCTGCCGCTCCGAGCCGGAGACGCTGCTCGGCAGGCTCGGATACGAGAACGGTGCTCATCCCGAGGGCCGTGCGGCGGTTTTCGTCGGCGATCTCGTCGACCGCGGCCCCGACAGCCCAGGGGTGCTGCGCAGGGTGATGGGCATGGTCACAGCCGTTTCCCGGGGCATCATTCCGTTCCGGATCATGGTTCCCGCGTAGGAGCCCACGGACGGCCACGGGAGCGCACAGAGACGCCCCGCCGGGGCGAGTCTTGAGTTCTAGTGGTCCTCGCAACACCCCAGCTCAGGGGATGCGATGGACTTCGAGATCCGGGACCGGACGGTCAACCGGGGGCGTAAGAAG
>NZ_JBHUBB010000026.1:0-132377 GCF_042789485.1 Streptomyces sp. NPDC056835 | reverse complement strand
AGACCGCCGACGAGATCCTCAAATCCCTCGCCGCCTACCTCACTAAGGTCACTCCGCCAGCCACCGAAAACCAGCAAGAGACTTAAGCCCGCGATCTCAGGCCCATCACACTAGCCGTTGTCCTGGTCAGCGAAGGCATCCAAGCCCAGTTACTCGACGTATTCGGCGTCGACGCCACCCGCCCCCGCTGGCTCGACACATGTTTCCCCATGTGCGAAAGACATGCGTAGCCGGCGGGCGACGCGATGACCCGCCCGTCGGGCTCGACCCGGGCGGTGATGTGACGTTTGGGGTCGACGAACCTGGCGGGCACACCGGTAAGGACGGCGACGCCGCGGAGTGGGCTCTCGATGTCGACGTGGCCGTCTAGCAACTTGCCGAAGTAGGCGCGGCCTCTTAGCGCTTCGGCGGCCGCCGGGTCCAGCGCCGCGAGTCGGCCTGCGAGCTCACGCACGTGCCGATCCCGTCGCCTCTGTCGCCGGATGTCAGCCAACGGCCAAGAGTCGCCGGACCCAGGCGGCTCGGGTCGCGGACGCGGTCTGTGACAGTGAAGCTTGTGGGGCCATGCCGTCGAATCCGTGGAAGCCACCTGGCCAGACGTGCAGCTCGCACTGGACGCCGGCCTGCAGCAGCCGAGTGGCGTAATCAATGTCCTCGTCGCGGAAGGTCTCGACCGAGCCGACGTCAACGAATGAGGTGGGCAGGCCGGTCAGGTCGGTCGCCCTCGCAGGCGCCGCGTAGAAGCTGACGTCGCCGCCCCCTCGGCGTTCGCCGAGCAACGCGTTCCATCCGGTCATGTTGCTGGTGGCGTCCCAGATGCCCTCGCCGTCGAGTTCCCGGCTGCTCAGCGTGACAAACCGGTCGTCGAGCATCGGGCACATGAGCAGCTGACCGAGCAGCCGGGGGCCGCCGCGGTCGCGTGCGAGCAGTGCCACGCCGGCCGCGAGACCTCCGCCGGCGCTCGCGCCGGCGACGACGATGCGGTCTGCGTTGCCGCCGATCTCCGCGGCGTGTTCGTGGGTCCACAACAGGCCCGCGTAGCAGTCCTCGATCGGAGCCGGGTCGGGGTGTTCTGGTGCCAGGCGGTACTCCACCGACACCACGACGGCGCCGTTGTCGACAGCCCAGTCGAGCACGCTGCCGACTCCGGTGCGGCTGTTGCCGATGATCATGCCGCCGCCGTGCATGTAGTAGAAGACAGGCGCTCCTGCCGCCAGGCCCACGGGCCTGAGGACGAGCAGCGAAATCTTGGGAGCACCGGGCGGACCCGATATGGAGAAGTTCTGCAGTTCGACGGTCCCGTTGCGTGTCAGGTCCTCGTCCGCGACCGCGAACATGGAGTTGGCCCGCAGCTCCTCAATGTCCTCGGCGGTGATGCTCGGCGATAGATGTTCGTGCACGAACGTCAGCACTGCGGTGAGCTCCGGATCGAGCGGTGGGTGCGTCCTCGTCATCGGCGGTTCCTCGGTTCAGGAGCAGCGACGCCGCCACCATTGCGTTGTAGACGGTGATCTGGTGTTTCAGCTCTTGTCAGAAAGGGGCCGACGAAGGTGTCGGCAACCCAGCGTGCGACCTCGACTGGATAGGGCGCGCCCAGTCCGAGCACGATGTGGCTGAACCCGCCGTCGAGCGCCGCGCGGATTGCGTGGCGGGTGTCGTCGGGCCGGTCGTAGGAGGCGGGCAGGACAATGGATCGGGTGATCTCAGCCGGGTTTCGGCCGATCTCGGCGCACAACCGGTCCAGCGTGGTGTTGCGCGCGATCGCATTGTCGATGCCCCCACCGGGCATGTTCCACCGGTCCGCATGCTCGGCAACCACGCGCAGCGTCGGGGTGGCTTGGCCGCCGATCATGATCGGCGGGTGGGGCCGCTGCACGGGTTTGGGACTGCAGAACGCACCCGTCAGCTGGTGATAGTCGCCCTGGAAGTCGAACGGCACGGTCTCGGTCCACAGTCTGCGGATGATCGTGCACGCCTCGGCGAGGCTTGCGACCGCGTGGGCGGCATCGTGGAAGGGAAGGCCGTGAGCTTCGTACTCACGCCGGGCCAGTGGCACGTCGGGCCGAGAGCCTGCGCCGATGCCGAACTCGAGCCGGCCGCCGGAGATGACATCGACAGTAGCGGCGATCTTGGCCAGCATGGCCGGTGGGCGGAACCTGTTGCTCGTGACCATCAGCCCGAGACGCAGCCGCTCGGTCTGTGCTGCTAGCGCGGACAGCAGTGTCCAGCCCTCGAAGGTAGGCCCGTTCGGGTCACCGAATATCGGCATGAGGTGGTCGAACAGCCAGGCGTGCTCGATCTGCGGGATGCTGTCCGCCTCGCGCCAGACCCGCAGGACGTCGTTGTAAGCGACCTGAGATGGGGCGGTCATGATTCCGAAGCTGGGCCTGGGTGCGAGGGGGTTGGTCACTTCGAGTCGATCCTTCCCAGCGGGTCGCTGGTCGCGGTCAGGGTTCGACGGGCGGTAGGCCACGCGTCGTTGTCGAGGCCCAGCGCGGTACGCAGATACGCCAGGGTGACGTGCTGGACGACCGCGACGCGCTCGGGGCTTTCGTCTGTGGTCCGCGTGTCGTTGGAACCCTGGATGCCGCCGAGTCCGTGTTCCGCGCCGAACAGGGTCAGCAGATCGGTGGCGCCCGAGCTGAGGCGATAGCCGTCGGTGAACCAGTCCGGACCGCGCACCGTCAGCGGGGACTGGTCGTGGTCGCCGGCGACGATCAGACTCGGCGTCTTCAGCTCGGCGAAATCAGGGCTCATGAACGGGAAGTACTGGGCGGCGAGCGGGCTCAGGTCGGCGCCGCCGGTTCCGGGCAGGCAGAGCAGTACCGCCGCCCTGACTCGCGAGTCGCTCATGCTCTCACCAGGTGTGCCGTCGGCGTCGACGACCCGTGCGCCCGCGAGTGTGCCGGCGGTCTGTGCGCCCCACGAGTGTCCGGCGACCGCGATGCGGTCGTGGTCGATGCGGCCGGCCAGCCCGGGTACGCCGTCTTCGATGGTGCCGAGTTGGTCGAGGATGCCGGTCAGGTCGTCGGTGCGGATACGCCAGATGAGCGGAGTGCGCGGGTCGTCGGGGAGCAGGCCCAGCGAGTCGAGATGGGTGGGCTGAATGACGACGAACCCGCGGGCGGCCCAGAAGTCGACCAGCGGCGCGTAGTCGTCCATGGTCAGGGTCATGCCGTGCGAGAAGACGACGACGGGCAGGTTGTGGCCGGTCGTCGGCGCTGTGACCCGCACCTGCAGGTCCTGGCCGCGGTCCGGGGCGGCCAGGACGACCGGCCTGACAGAGATGACCGGGGTGGTGGACTCGTTGCCGCCGTCGGCGGACGTGGTGTCGCTCATGAGATGAATACCGTTCTGGATGGGGCGTAATGGCCCGTACTGCGCGACGATCTGGCATGATTGAAATACGGAGCGCCGCTCCACATCACAATACGGAGCGCTGCTCCGCTTTGCAAGTAGGGGGTGCTCACGATGTCCACGGACAACACGTCGCCGCTCAATGTCGGTCGGCAAAAGCGATCCGACGTGCGTCGAAACGAGCAGATGCTCCTGGACGCCGCCGCGGCCGTGTTCGTCCGTGCGGGGGTCGATGCTCCGGTGCGAGAGATCGCCGCCGAATCGGGTCTCGGTATGGGCACCATCTACCGTCACTTCCCCACACGGGCGGACTTGGTGGTCGCGGTCTTCCGACACCAGCTCGACGCGCTCGCCGCTGCCGCGCACATTCCCCCTGCCGCCGACACGCCGTATGAGGTCTTGCGGCTATGGGTTGACCGGTTCGCCGATTTCCTGGTTACCAAGCACGGCCTGGCCGAGGCGCTGCACTCGGACCAAGCCGGGTTCGAGAGCCTGCACGCCGAGTTCGTCGAGCGCCTGCTGCCCGTGCTCGACCAGTTGTTGAAAGCGTCCGCCGCCGCTGGCTACACACGCGCGGACATACGGGCCTACGACTTCATGCTCGGCATCGGCAACCTGTGCATCGGAGTCGAGACCTTCCCCAACTACCAGGCTCGTCGCATGATCGACCTGCTGCTCGATGGCCTTGCGCAGCCTGCCCCGGCACCGACGGACAGTGAGCCCAAATAGCCCCCGCAGCCGAACGCACGGTGGACCAAGGACAAGGCTGGAGCCACTCTGGCCGCCACAACCGGCTTTTGCCCAAAGCCGTGAAGTACGGGCTGATCGTCGGCGTCAAGATGTCGATGATCAGTGGGCTGCATGCCGCACTCCATGCACGGCCACGACCCGGTCACCTACGTCGACACGGTCAGCGCGTGGGCCGACGGCCTGGCCACCAGCCCCGCACCCGTCAGGAGTACCCAGTGAAACCACCGCCTCCGAAGCACTGCGGCTCGACGCGGTCGGCCGCAGACTGTTCTTCACCGATGCGCACACCGTCAAGAGATTCTCCTCCACACCGGTCGGCGACGACCAGCTGACCGATGAGAGCCGGGCGGCTCAGCCCGGATGAGGTCCCGGTACATGCACGTCACCGGCCCCATGCTGAAGAACGTCGCGCACCAGGTCGGTGAAGCGCTCTGGGGCCCCGCGCCGGAGTCGGGCGAAGACAGCGGAGACGGCTCGAACGAGGGGCCCTCGGACCTCAACTGAGACGGAAACTGAGACGGAAGATCACGTAGGGCTCACCGCATCGCGCGTGTGACGCCTCCGCGCCTGGTCTCGGACCCGCACGCGACGAAGGCCCTGACCAGTCAAGACTGGTCAGGGCCTTCTTCGTATTGCCCGGTGAGAGCAATGGCGGAGGATACGAGATTCGAACTCGTGAGGGGTTGCCCCCAACACGCTTTCCAAATGTTCGCCTGGGGGTTCGAGGGCGATCGGGGGCGTCCTGACCTGGGGTGGAGCCGGGGCGGGCCGGGCGTCTGAACGGCGCTGTACGCCGGTGAATGAGACCAGAAGTGAGACCGGGGAACCGGTCACTTTCGGGTTTCGCTCCGCGTCATACCTGCCGGATCAGTGTTGTCCGCGGCGTCGCGACAGTACGAGGCTGCCGAACATGAAGGTCGCGATCCACAGAAGCCACACCGGCGCCTTGCGCAGACTCAATCGGCAGCAACTCCCGCCCCACCGACCTGTCGTCCTTCAGGGGATTGAGTACCGTTGTGACCTCCCGAACGGCGACAGCGGAAGGGAAGACATGGGCGACACGGGCAAGGTTCTGGGCATCTCGACCCAGGACCTGAAGAAGGCGGCGCCGACGTTCCAGGAGCAGAGCAAGGCTCTCGGCGATGCGGCGAAGGCGCTCAAGGAGTCGCTGGGCGCGCTGGGTTCGCCGTGGGGGGGACGACGAGCAAGGCCAGAAGTTCGGAGACGCGTACTCGCCGAAGAGCGAACAGATCGAGAAAGGCGTCGGCATTCTGGTGCTCGGTCTCAGGAGCATCCACGCTGCCATGATCGACATGGCCGACGGTTACGTGGACGACGACAAGCTCATTGAAGGCATGTTCACCAAGATCGCGGTGCCAGATGCGGACGGGGACAAGGGCGCCGAGTGAGCGCCGAGGACATCACCAAGGACCTTCTCATGAAGGCCGGCATGTGGTGGCCGGACGCGAACTCCGGCACTCTGCGATCGGCTGCGAAGGCGTGGCGGACCTTTGCCGACGCGGTGGACGACGTCATTGGGCCGGTCAACGGCAAAGCCCGTTCGATCATCCTCAACAACAAGGGTGAGGCGATTGACGCGTTCGAAATCTTCTGGGCCCGCTACCACAAGAGCGAAGGCGTGGGGTGGCTGGACGACACGGCCACGGCGGCCCGAGCCGTGGCCAAGGCGCTCGAAGAGTTCGCCGACGCCGTCGACGACGCCATTGAGCGCTTGTGGACCGAGATCGGCATCGGGGCTGCGGTCATCGGCGTCGGCGTGGGGCTCGCGGTGTTCACCTTCGGCGCCTCCACCGCGGCTTCCGCAGCCGCAGCCGCGACCATCATCGAAGTCGCCGCCGGGCTCGGCGTCACGGTGTCCGCCACCGTCGCCACCATCGCCGCGACCACGTTGACCGGTATCGCCTTCGGTGCGATCGAGGCATCACCGTCGACCTCGCGGTCGCCCAGCCGCTCAGGATGGCCACGGGCCTCCAGGACGGCTTCAGTCTCGACTCGTTGGAACAGGCGGGAGTCTACGGCGGCGCGTTCGGCGGTGCGTTCGCCGGCGCGGCCGGTGCGACACGTGCCGCCAGCGAAGTGGGCGGCTTCCCCAACCTTTTCGTGCGGGATCTCCCCATCGGAATCGCGGCCCCGAACCTCGCGGGAGTCGGGCGAGCCCCGATGGCGCTCGACGACATGGGGAAGCGGCGTACCTGGGACCTGTTCCGGAGCGAGGACTCGAAAATCCCCGTGCCGCCCAAGGTTCCGGGCGGCCATGCACTCATATCCGGGGACCCCGTATACTTTGGAAAGCGGACCACGACCATCGGATATGACCCCCGAACGCTGGGTAACACGCAACGTGTGGCACGTGATCCGGGGAAGCACGACGTCATTATTCACGGCACGAACGAGGGCGTGTTTTTCCCGGCCGGGTGAACAGTGCGGGCAAGACCCTCATGGATTTCGAGGTACACCCGACTCATATCTCGGACGTCATCCGCAGCAATCTGAATTACGATGGCGGCCCAGTGCGCCTGATCTCGTGCCATTCCGGCTATGCCGCGCCGAACTCCGTGGAACTCCCACTCGCCCAAAGGGTGGCCAATGACCTGGGGGTGCCCGTCACGGCGCCGACCAATAAGGTCGGGACGTCACCCGAGCTGGGCCCGGGGCAGACGCCCCAGATCGGCAACAACGGATATTGGCGTACCTTCCTGCCGATGGCCGAATAGCGGAACGATCAACGGAGAAGAAATGATCAAGCGAGTCGGGTTCTACCGAGAGTTCGAGTCTCAGGACCCGAACGACTCGGCTCCGTCCATTCATGACGCCGTTCGGCTCCACGCGCTGTACGATGAGCCGCGGATCCTGGAATATATTTCGTCGGGCACTGAGATCTTCAGCGCCATGGGGGCTGAGCGTGATGTTATTTCGCACGACGAATGGATTCCTGGAGCAGGATCTCTCGTCACCGACGGCACGTGGCTGTGGCCCGTCGAACTCCAGCACTATGTCCATCGGTACCATGTGGAATTGCCGGACGATTTCATGGCGGCTGTCCGTGCCTCGAAGTACATCGCTCCCAGGGTTTTGCGCGGGCGGGCAGAAGAGATCGTGCGGGAGGTCTTCGGCCGGTCCACCTCCGCCGCGGGTGTGAACGGCACGAAAAACGCGGGAGGGTTCTTCTCCTGGTACCTGTCGGATCTGACGTTGCAGAGCTGGGCCTGTCTGCTGGAGGGGCTGGAATCAGCTGGGCTGCACATCCGTCATCGACTCACGGGCGACATGGTCCTTTCCCGTACCGGCAAGGGCGGTTCGGACCCCCGGCCCGTGCACGACGCGCCCGATGTGGCTGCGGTGCTGGCCGACCCCGGTGACGGCGAGGTCGCCCTCCATCTGTGGTTCGCTTCGGATACCTTCACGGTCGCTCGGGTGCGTCGGCTCGACGATGCCACGACGGCGGTGGTCCACGATCTCGCCGACCTCCAGGAGCCGGAGCGTGAGCAGGTGGTGGCCGCACTGGTGCGAGCTTTGCACCAATTTCGCGACGACTGCCGAGGTTTCGTTCTCGACCGTGCGGGACGCAGCTCGCACGACACCTGGGACGCGCTGATCCTTGAGCGCGCCTGGCCGCTCGCGCCTTTCCCGGACAGTGTCGCGGTCGACGCGGACCGGGGTGTGCAGCCATCGGGGTCGGACGCCCTGACACGCACCGAGTACGGACATCTGATGGTGTTCAACAGGAACCGCGTGGACGGTCCTCAGGCATAGGCGGTACGGACGGAGGGAGGGCGACCGACGGGGTGAAGTTCTTTCCTGATCAGCGCGTGCCTCCAAGACCAGGTCGCCGATATCCGCAAGCGCAGGCGTCGGCCGCCGCGGGGGAGGCGGCGCGTTGGGTCATCGCCTTGGCGCTCGGCCTGAGCACCCGACGATCGTGTCCGGACCGTAGCGATGCACGATCTCGTTGAGCCGTTGAGCCGTTGAGCCGTTGAGCCGTTGAGCCGTTGAGCCGTTGAGCCGTTCAGCCGTTCAGCCGTTCAGCCGTTCAGCCGTTCAGCCGTTCAGCCGTTCAGCCGTTCAGCCGTTCAGCCGTTCAGCCGTTCGGCCGGCGTCGTACGCGTACCGCCCGGCGTCGTCGTCATGTCGCAGAAGAGCAGCGCGTCAACGAGGTCAGCGCGCTCTAGCTCGAACTCGGTTCGTCAAGGCCGTGCTGGATACGGAGCTGCATGGACGGGTGAATGTTCAGGTCATCGAGGTCCGCTGGATCAACCCAGCAGCCAGCTCTGGATACGGCGTCCACGGCGGAGCGTGGATCAACAGGAGCGGTCAACGGTTCGGGGCGCAGCTGATCGCTCACGTCCTGGTTGAGCAGCGCATGCGGCCCGCCCGGCATGAGCGAGTCGAGGGATCCGCTGGACAGGGCGAAGGCGACGGGACCGGTTGCCGCGGCGCTGGGCGAATTCCTGGAGAAGCGCCAGACCGAGCTCAAAGCGGTGGCGGAGCGCATCGAGGCGGCCATCCTGGGTGCGGCGACGGCCACCAACGAGTACATCGAGGGTGATCTGGACGCGGCGAGGCATGCCCAGGACGCTGCGAAGGCTGTTCAGCTGGATGCGCTGAGGGAAGCTGCCGGGGGGCACAGATGAGTGGCGACGCGCCGGTCGATCCGGCTGAAGTACCGGTTTTCACGGGCGATTTGCCGCTGCTGGACGAGAAGGTGACAGCGATCTCGGGTGCGGGCCCGAAGATTTCCACCGCGGCCAGTGACATCCACACGAGCTTCGGCGGGCTCCGGGCGTTCTACCAGGCGCCGGAGGCGGAGCAGCTGTTCGCGGTGACGAAGCCGGTGTCGGACACCGGACTCTCACTGAGCTCCGACCTGTGCGTGATCGCGGGCGCGCTGGGCACGTACTCCAGGGATGCCGCCCCGCTCGCCGCCAGGCTGGACTCACTCAGGGGTGACGCGGTCGCTTTCCGCTCGAAGGTCGCGGACGACGACAAGTGGCGTGAGGACGGCGACCTGATCGAGGAGAACCTGAACCGGCGCAACGAGATCGCCGAGGTGTGGACGGCGTTCCAGGAAGTGGAACGTGCCGCCTACGCGAAGATTGTCGCCCTGGTCGGCGGGACGCCTCTGAAGGTGAACGACGGGTCGAACCAGCCGGGCATGTACGGCTATGACGCCGAGGCTCTCAAGCAGTCGAAGAGCCTGCCGTGGGGCGACGCGGTGGCGGAGTCCGTCCCGTGGTGGCAGGTGTGGGAGCACGCCTACGACTTCGGCAAGGGCGTCATCATCGACGGTGTATGGGGCACGATCAAGGGCCTGGGCACCCTGGTGGGTTTCAGCGGCTGGGACGCGGCCGGCCAGGCATGGGTCGGTCTGGGCAAGCTGGCCACCGGCGTGCTGATCACCGCCGTCCCCGTTGTGGGAGCGGCCTATTGGGCGATGCCGGCGGACAAACTTCCCTCCTGGCTGCGTGATTCGCGTACGGCGATGAAGGAGACCGGCAAGGCGCTGCTCGCCTGGGACCAGTGGAGCGAAAACCCCTCCCGAGCGGCCGGCGCGGTCACCTTCAACGTGGTGACGACGATCTTCACCGGTGGTACGGCCGGCGCGGCGGCGGGCGCGGGCAAGGCGGGCGCGGCGGCGAAGGTGCTGTCCCTGACGGGCAAGGCGAGCCGGGCGATCGACCCGATGACGTACATCTTCAAGGGCGCCGGCGCGGGCCTGTCGAAGATAGGCGACGTGATGGCCGGCCTCAAGGGCATGGGCAACATCACCATCCCCGCGTTCCCCGAGGGCACGATCGTCCTCCCGGAAGGCGCGATCAAGTCGCCTGACGGCACGATCAACCTCCCCGAAGGCGCGACCGTCCCGGAAGGCGCGGTCGAACTCCCCGACGGCACCGTCAAACTCCCGGAGGGCACCACAGCCCTCCCGCCGGGCACGGTCCGCCTCCCGGGTGAAGGCGCCCCGCGCTTCCTGGACCCCGAAGGCAACATCCTCAAGGAAGACGGCAGCGTCCTTCAGCGCGGCGACGAGGCCAGGGTCGAGAACACCCCGAACCCGACCGCAGGCGCCGACAACCCGCTCACCCAGGTTCCCGCCCGGCAGGAGCAGCCGGTCCTGGCGGGCGTGGGCGCCCGTACGGGCGACGACGTGGTGCGGGTGGGCTCGAACATCTCGGACCCGATCCGCGTGGGCGACAACGCTTCGGGCCGGGCGGGCGACACAGCCCCGGGCGGGGCTGCGAACCACCTCCCCGGCGGGACTGCGGGCAACAACATGCCCACCAACAACCTCGACAACACCCCGGGCGGCCGCTCGGGCGGCGACACCCCGGGCGGCGGCAACCTCGGCGACCACACGCCGACCGGCCGCACCGAAACCCCACCCACGACCCCGGCAATCGGCCACGACCTCCCCGGCGGCTCCGCCACGGACAACGGCCTCCCCAGCTCCGCCCACCCCGCCACGCCTGGCGCGGGCGGCCTGGACGATGCTGCCCGCGGCGCGGACGACGTTTCCCGTGCCGGCGACGACGCGGCCCCGCCGCAGCGTGGACCCGTGCCGCGTCCCAGCTTCATGCGCGAGGGTGAAAACCCGTACGGACCTCGGGGATCGCTCACACGGGAGCAGATCGAGGACATCCAGGTCTACCGCGCCAACGAAGAGCCGGGGTACTTCGAGGATCATTACAGGAAGGACGGCACCCGCAAGAACCTGGAGATCCACGACCAGAGCGGGTACACACCGCCTCAGCTCACGCGGCTGTCGGACGATACCCCGTGGATCCGTGCCAAGGACGCTCCGGCGCCTCCCAAACCCCATTTCCTCGATGACGACTACATCGGCGTGGGGGCGGACACCGTCACGAGCGCCACCAGACTCCGGATCCTGGAAGAGGCCGCGCAGACACGCCACTTCGCCATCCAGTGGGACAACCTCGTCGCGGATTGGAAGGCACAGACCGGTGCCGCGCACCAGGCTCAAGGCACCCTGGAGTCGGCCGGGCTCTGGGCCGAGGCCAGAGGGACGTACAAGGAGTCCCATACGGAGATGGGTAAGGCGGCCGAGGCATTCGGCGAGAACGTGGCCGAGCACCACTTCGTCGCCGAGCGCTACCCGGACTTCGACAAAGAGACTCTCCTCGGCCCGAAGAACGGCAATGACCAGTTCGACCAGGTGTGGAAGCACGAGGACGGCCGAGTCGTGGTCATCGAGGCCAAGAGCAGTCCTGGTACCGAGCTCGGTAGGCGCACCCTTCCGGACGCAAGGCAGGTGTCCCAGGGAAGCAGGGAATACTTCCTGGACATCATCCGTGCCATGAGGAAGCGAGGCGAAATAGAGCTCGCGCGTGACCTGAGGAAGGCACTCGATGAGGGAAAACTGGAATACGTCGTCGTCAAGGGTGAGAAGAACGCCGGTACGTAAACTGGTTACCAATATCGACGGTTCGACATCAGCAAGGGGACTCTTCCGTGACCGTAGTTGTTGCCCGCCATGGCTTGCCAGGAGGACCCGATGCCGAGAGGTACGCGGAGCGGCTGGGTGAGTACTTTGCCGAGGAAGTAGACGGTCTTGAAAATTCGACGTTCCTGATCGACGACACGTTCAATACCGCTCTCCTCATGGTGCGTGCCCGCTGCGTCGTCGACCCGCGGGCGGCGGCGGTGGAGACGTGGGAGGCCGTGGTCAATGCGATGCAGCTCGGCTCGGCGTTGTTCGATGTGACGGCGGTGAGCGAGGGATCCGTCGAATGCCGTATTGACCGGAAGCTGCGGACCCTCCCCGCCGTCGGCCCGGCGCCGAGGGCCGACGCGGGGAATTGGCTGACGGCGTTCTGGCTGGCGGTTGTCTGCCGTGATCAGCGGCGGATGACGCGGCTGTGTGACATTCCTCTGGAGCGGCTGCGTGCGCCGGAGGGGTCGTACGACGAGTACATCTACCACTGGGTGGATGTACTTCAGACGTACTGGCAGCGGCGTCCGGGGCTGGTGGAGAAGCTCACCGACGCGCTCCAGGCGTCGGATCCTTCTGTGGCGCGCATCACTCCCAAGGACATGTTGCAGGGGCTGATGTATCCGCCGATCAACCTCTTTTATCACTTCGTGCGGAAGAACGAGGAGGGCTTCAGCCCGGCTCTGGAGGAGGCGCTGAAGCTGCATCGGGCGTACTGGACCTTGAACGAGGACCGGGAGGCGGACATCGATGGCGCCATCGCCCTCGGCCCACTGGCCATCGCCTGTCTGGCTTACGATGGGGAGCTCCCGATCGAGGTCGAATCCGAGTACCTGCCCAAGCACCTTCTCCAGCGCGGCTGGCTGGGCGAGTTCCCCACCTGAGGCACAGGTCGTAGGCGCGCAGCGGCGTATCGGCCTCAGCGAAGGCGGCGAGGATCTGCCGTTAGGCCGGGCTGTCGGGCACGTCGGGGCGCGGTTCGGGCGCCGACTCTCCGTCCTGGTCGGCAGTGGGTCCAAGAATCCCGGTGCTGACGGCTCGCCTACACACCGTGCGGGCCCGCGCTCTGGCCGCCGCATCCCAGTACGTACCAGCCGCCCGTTCCCTCGAACAGGTTCTTGGCGCGCTCGATGCCTCTGCGGACTACGAGCACCCGTGGCTGAGCCCCTTCGACGCGGCTGCGCTGGCCTGCGAATCGGCGCTGATACTGCGCGATTGGAGCAGCATGAACGGGCGCTGACGCATGCTGAGGATGCGGTTCGGCTCGGGGAGGAGGGCCGGGCTCGTTCTCTGGCCTTGAGCCGCATCACCCTCGTCGGCATTCACGTGCTCCGGACGGACCTCGACGCTGCGGTGAGCGTCGGTCACGATCTACTCAGTACAAGCCCCACCCTGGGATCGATCCGTGTCGCACACCAACTCGACGACTTCCGCCGACTTCTGGAACCCCACACGGGGTACCGGCCGGTACGGGAGTACCTGACACGGTTCGACGACGCGCGGCGCGCGAGAATGCTGCTGCTCGCCGACATCATCACGCCCAGGGGAGGGATCCCTGCATGAGGCCCACACCCGCCGACCCCGACGCCTGGAACGCCTACCTCGCCTGCATGACGGTGCGGCGGCCTGGTGAAACGTGACATCGGCAGGCGCAGTCGGATACGACCCATTCACTGCGATCTCGTGGTGCGGTTCTGATATTGCACTCGTTCGGTCACCCAGCTGCTGCTGATCGCTGAGTCGGTCGCTCAACAGGATGCAGTCGCTTGAGGGTCACAGAACACGGCGTTCGCAGTCTGCGGCGCGGCGCGGATACAGTCTGTCCCAGTCGGTTCAGCTGAACGCAGCGGTTCCACCGGGGGCGTTTGCGGCGCCGGTATCAGCACGGTTGCGGTGAGTGCCGCGGGCGCAAGCCCGGGTACTGCCCGCAGAAGGTCAACATCCGTCGCGAGACCAAGGACACCAAGTCCCGCGCCGGACGGCGGCCCATCGGCGTCCCCGACGAGCTGATGAAGCTTCTCTTGAGGCACCGGGACGAGCAGGAGCGGGAACGCCGCCTCGCCCGCGACCTGTGGGTGGAGAAGGGGGACGTCTTCACTTCGCCGACCGGTGAACCGCTCAACCCCAACACTGATCACCATAAGTGGAAGGAGCTGCTGGAGGCGGCCGGGCTGAGGGCCGGTCGACTGCACGACGCCCGCCACACCGCCGGCACCATCCTGCTGATCCTCGGGGTTCCCGACACCGTCGTGGACGCGATCATGAGCTGGGAGGCCGGTCAGTCAGCCCGGATGCGCCGCCGATACCAACACCTGACCGACCGCGTCCTCAAGGACACAGCCGCCAAGGTCGGCGGACTGCTCTGGACCTCGCCGGACCGGCACCCTCCGTTGGGCTGATCGGCCCAAACAGTAAAGACGCTATAACGACGTCGGCCCGGACAGCGTGGCTGTCCGGGCCGACGACATGGCGATCACGAAGACTCTGTGGTGCGAGATCGGCCCGGCCTCAAGCCCTGCCCTCGCCCTCGCGCAACGTAGACAGCTCCTCGCGTCCCTTCGTGATGACGGCCAGCGTGGCCTGCGGATCCGCCCCCGGAGGGAGCGGGGTGTCGGCGATCAGATCTCGGAGTGTGTAGGGGGCGTCGAGCCAGTTCAGCAGAGCGCGCCAGTGCTCCGTTTGGTCCCTGTTGAGACGCGGATCCCAGGGGTCGGACTCGTAAGGGGTGTCGTCCATGTCGAGCAGGCCCGCGCGACGCACCACGCAGGGGTAGCACAGGCCGCAGTTGGCGAGGTTGGAACCGTACGGACGGTGCTGTGGAGGGGTGCCGCAGGTCAGGGTGGCGGCGAGGTCGGCGGGGGCGAGGCCAGCATCGAGGGCGGAGTGGCAGACCTGCCGCTTGGTGAGGTGGGCGAGCGGGTTGTAGACGTGTACGACGGGGCCGTCAGCCACAGCAGCGATCAGCTGGTTCAACAGGTGCAGTGTCCAGGGGTGGACGGAGCGCGTGGAGCAGGCTCCGGCACGAGCGGGGGTCAGGGGCGGATTTATGGAGAGCTGGCCGTTCTCGGGGATATGTGCGACGGGGGCGCCCTCGGCGGCTGCGGCGCGGACAGCGGTGGCCGCGTAGAGGAAGCCGCGGGACCGGGTGGAGCGCTCAGGGTCAGCCTGTCCCTTGTCGTGGATGCGTACGGTCTGGCTCAGCGTGATACGCCGGACTGGACGGGATCGACGCCGGTAGATGCCGGCATACGCGGACTCCTGAAGGTGCCCGAAGTTCTGTTCATCGAAGGTGATGAGCAGCAGCTCTTCGGATGTGCGGAAAGTCGCTCGCCGAGCCGCCCAACTCAGTGAGTCCAGGCCCCCGGAGAACAGGGCGACCTCCGCAGCGCGGGAGTCGGGGTCGAAGGTGAAAGGCACGTTGGTGGCCAGGCCGGGGGCGCGGAATTCCACCTCCCAGTGGTCACCGGTGAGGGTCCGCAGCAGAGAGGTAAGGAGTGGGCGGGCGGCTAGCCAGCGCTCGTACGCGGCAACCGGCACGGAGAGCCGCATGTGGCGGGTCCAGCGGTCGAAGGTGCCATCACGGCGGGCGTGCTTGTCCGCGGCGAAGACTGCACGGCCGATTCGATGCAGGTCGTCTGCCCAGGGAGGGGCAGAGCCCATGAGTGGCTGCCAGTGTGGGGCGCGGGGCTTCGCTTCCCAGTAGTTTCGGTCGCTCAGAGGCTGCCACCCGGGGGGCGGCTTCGCCCTGGCGGACTCAAACCAGAAGAAGGGGCTATGGGCGGGCGTCATGCGGATTCCCCCTCGGCGCCTTCCTGGCGTTCCAGTACGTCCCCGGCGCCCAGGCCCAGCACCTTGCCCACGGTGCCGGGGACCAGACTCCGGGCGATCTCGGGCAGGGAACCGACCGGGTCCCCGACCACCGACTCCGCAGACTTGGCTTTTTCCACGAGTTCAGCCGCCTCCTCGCAGGGATTCGGCACCAGTGAGAGGACCTTGTCGGCGGCCCAGTCGGCGATGTGATCACCAGGGTCGAGAACAGGCAGGACCGGGGCGACGAGCTTGACCTTCTCGGCAATGACCGACCGCAGGAACTCGCTCACGATGTCCGCGAAGAACCACTGGTACAGCAGGCACAGCAGATCCCCGGCGAGACCACCGCCCGCACGCTCACTGTCGCCCGGTTCTTCGCTCTGCCGCTCCAGGAACCGCTCGGCAGAGTCCGTCGCGGCCCGTCGTATCGCCGCGTCGGTGATCGTGGCGCCGTTCCCACCCACTTCGTTGGTGAAACGGGTCAGAAAGTCGTCCGCGTCCTTCAGACCGTCAGGGCCGTCGTCAGCCAGCGCGGCCATCGCGTCGGCGAGGCGGTAGCCGGCCTCGGTCGCGGCGTCGACGAGGCCGAAAGCGGACTGGTCTTCGCGCATGGTCCGGTGCAGTACATCCAGGTAGTCATCGAAGATCTCATCGAGCAGTCGCTCGGCCTGCGGACCTTCGCTGTCCCATCTGGAGAGCCGTCTGCTTGCGTGGCTCCAGTCGGCGGCGATGCCTGACTGGCCGCCCGGGCCCCGCCAACGCGTGGATGTGCCCATGCCAACCAACCCCTCCGGCTTGATGGCGTTCCCTTGCTATGGGAGCAGGAAGGCAAGCGCACAGATAGAACGCGACTCGGCCACTCCCGTGTCCGGTTCCCGGGGCGCATCTCGGCCGTTCCCGCCGACCCTCGGCGTCCCTGAGTCGGCCCGGATGCGCCGCCGGTATCAACACCTGACCGACCGCGTCCTCAAGGACACAGCCGACAAGGTCGGCGAACTCCTCTGGACCAGGGCGGACCAGCAGCCGCCCGTCGGATGATCTCGGCAACTGCAACTAAAACTGCAACCACGAACGTCGAAGGGCTCCACCGCGACCGGTGGGGCCCTTCGACGTATTGCCCGGTGAGAGCAATGGCGGAGGATACGAGATTCGAACTCGTGAGGGGTTGCCCCCAACACGCTTTCCAAATGTTCGTCTGGGCGTACGGCGGCGGCCAGGGGCGTCCTGAGCTGTGGCGGAGCGCTCAGGGTGGCCCCGCCCGGATGGGGCCGAACGAGGGTGAATGAGACCAGGAATGAGACCAGGAAGGGCGGCCTGGCGGCCAATGTTGCCGGTACCGGCCAAGAGGTACGAGTGCGTGTTGGCGCTCTCGTATCGCCGAACACGAAGATCAGCCATGGTGGCGAGATCCTCAAATTTCCTGCCGACTGAGGAGCCTCCTGGGTACTCTCGATCGCACTGAAGTGATCAAGTGCCCTCGGGAAATGGACCCGCCAGAGTGACAGAGGCCAACCCCTTCGCGCCGCCTCCAGGGAACGTGAACACCCCGGCGTGGTCATCCCTGGATGACCATCTGTGGCACTCGTGCGAGATCGTCGCGGATCTCCTTGCAGGCGGTCTGGCTCGCCGTCCGTTGATTGCCACGACAGCGAGACTGGAGCGTGACGACCGTGCCCTTGCTGTCGGCCCCGGTAAGCGTTCGACCTGGCGAGCCCCGGGCAACGGGCGGTACCAGCACAACAGTGTCGTCGCCGTCGGCAATCCCGCATTCGTCATCGGAAGTCTTCTGGGTTCCGCAGTCGGCAATTCCGCCCGGCGGCGCCAGGCGGCACGTGACGCCCAACCGCGATGGATGGTCGACGGCCCGGGAGAGGTGACGATCACCCGTCAGAAGCTGCACTTTGCGAGCAGCACAAGCGGACTTGACCTTGAGTGGAAGGCCCTGAGCACGATCGAGCTCGTGAGCGTGGCTACGTTCCAGACAAGCTTCGTCAGTACCCGTGGCCAGCAGGTGACGACGATGGTGCACACACCATGGGCGTCCCTCGCCTTCGCTGTCGCCGCCATCACCGCGTTTCCCGCACATCCTCGTCTGCTGAGCGGAGGATGGCTTCCCCCAGGGTTCGAGCAGAAATGTGCCCGCTTCGGTCGGCCGTGCCGCCCCGCCGCCACACTTGCTGCGCCCCAGTGATCCACCCAATTCCCGGTGTGCGTCGGTGACGGCTCGGGCAGGATGTCGCCCGCCGGTGACGTTCCCGCTGCCACCTGCCTATGTGGGTCCACGATGTCGGCGATGAGTGGATCGAGCTCGCATGAAGGCCCGTGTGCGAGATGCGCAACGGTTGCGAACGAACCGACGGCTCTCGCGCTGCTTGCGACAGGGGGGTATGCCAGCTGCAGTCCGAGAGGGCTAGCTACTTCCCATGCTGCACCGTATTTGCGGAGGAGGAGCACGAGAAGCGCGCGGAAGCCGGGAAGCCGGAACTCTCTTGGGACGGCAGCGACATGGCCGACGCGGAAGGGCGCCGGGTGCGGACAGCGCTTCCGACGCCAGCCTGGATGGACGGTCCGGGATCCCGCTCGGACTGAGTAGACGCCCGGAACCTGTTCGTATCCGTCCGGCCGCTGTGCCACTCGTGGCCGGTCCGTATATTGACGCCCACCAGTCGAGACACCCTCTTTGTTGCTGTAGCCCTGTAGCCCTGTAGCCCTGTAGCCCTGTTGCATGAGCCGGAAGTATTTTCTCCGCTTCCGCCGCAACTTCAACGGGCCGTGAGCTTCGCGAACCTTCCGGACCTCGAAGTCCATCGCCGCCCCTGAGCTTGTGTGTTGCGACAACCACTAGAAGCCAAGGCGATGTGGCAGGGGCTCTACTGCTCTGCGTTCACTTGCTCGGACAGTTGCGTTTGTCGTGCCCGTGGTACTGACACACGCTGCACTTCCCAGCGTTGGGAGAGACGTCACACGACCGCTTGTCGTGCCCTCCCTCACCGCACCAAGAGCAAGTGCGGGTTCCGCTCGCGCTCATCTTTGTCCTCCGTCTTGTCCGTGGCTAGCCGCCCTCGCCCGGGGAGTCTAACGCCGCGAACCCGTCATTTTGGCGTTTTGTCAGACTGTCGAACTCATGACCTTGCACTCAGAGTGCGGGGCTGGTGGCGTTCGAACAGCGTTGTTGGTCAGGTGAGTTGTGCGCCGCACGTGCTCAACCTGCTTCGGGTAGCTGCGATATGCAGGAGAACCGCTGGAGGCGTTCAGCCCTCGTCCAACAGGCCGATAATGGTGTTCGGGTCGTCGGCCGTTTATCGTGCGAGTCTTGATGGTGCGGCGTCGTGGGCTGGAAGACGGCGAACAGGCGGCGCTCGGCGAACTGCCAAGGTGCCCTCGCGGGAGGCCATAAGCGCAGCAGAAAGACAAGGGAGCCGTCGCGACGCGTCCAACGACGGTCCCGAGCACGACGGCATCGTAGTCGTGCTCGGGAGCCGCCGCCCCTCTGGTCAGAGATGCGCCCGGGCGACCCGTTGCTTCAGCCGCTCGTCGGCGCAGGCAGCTTCCTGTTCATCACCAGGCAGGCGACCCAGCAGTGACCCTGCACCACCTCAAGACCCCGACCGGCGAGGTCCGCCCGCTGGACGTCACCCACGACCACGTGCGTGGCGCCACCACAGTCGACCCCACCAAGGACCCCGGTACAGCACGGTCCGAGTGCACACACCGTGGGCGTCCCCCATCTTCGCCCTGGATGCGCTCACCGCCTTCCCCGCCCATCCGCGGCTGCTGAGCAGAGGATGGCTGCCTCCGGACTTCGAGCAGCGAAGTGCGCGCGTTGGGCGCCCGTGCCGTCCTGCAGCGGCCCTTGTGCTGTCTGGCTGGACAGCGCAATGCTGCTCCAGCGCGGAGATCAAGGGCTGTCCCGTGGCTGTGAATGGTCGGCGGCCTGCTCTCCGGTTGCGGGGCGCCGCTGCCAGCCAGTCGCTCCGTAGTGCCTCAGGAGCCGGAGAGCAGCGCCACGCTCACGGTCGTGACCGCTGGCAGCAGCATGAGAACGGCGGCGTGCACGCATCTGTTCTTGGTGCGGGCGATGCGTCTGGTTCCGGTCAGGGCGTGGGACAGGCGGGGGTGCGGGTCGGAGCTGCTCAGCAGGAGTCTGGACGACAATTCCGCATGCTTCTCCGCCCGGAACACGTCCTCGTAGTAGGCGAGGACGCGGGAGCTCTCCCTGATTCTCGGTCCGTGACGGGGCAGCAGCGCCGCCAGGAGAAACAGCAGGGCCACGGTCGTGGTGACCGTCGCTGTCCACCACAGTGGGTGGGGCCAGAAGGTGCCGGGCGGGCGGTGGATAAGGAGGAGTCCGAGCAGCGATCCTGCGGTGGCGAGCAGGACAGCGGCCTTGCCGTCCGCCCGGCCTATCTCGATCTGGTTCTGGGCGATCAGCTCCCGAGACAGTGCCACCACTTCTTCCGGTGCGCCCCTGTCCGGCAGACGGCGGGCGAAACGCAGGCGGGGGGTCACCGGGGATCCTCGTACGATCCGTTCCAGTCCCCGGCTCCGTCGGCGTGGCCGATCCGGCGCAGAATTTCGTCGCCCTGCGGGATCCCGATGTCGCTGAGGACACGTGCCAGGTTGACTCCGACGAAGCCCCGGTCCTCCGGTGCCAACGACTGAAGCGTCGCTGCGAGGGTGTGTTCCCAACTGTCCTTGTCGGAGAGGAGATTGCGGTGGGTCACCGTCCAGTCGAGCACGTCCTTTGCCTGTTCCGGCTGGTGCAGGAGCCAGAGGGCGGCCAGGCCGACGGGACCGCCCGCGACCACCTCCCGGTAGAAGCGGTACGCCTCACGGTGGGCTTCGCCGAAGCCTGACGGGAGGGCGGGTTCCGCACCGGTGCCGGGGGTGGGGAGGAGTGCGGCCGGCGGGTCCAGGAACCAGTACGTGAGGCCGGAGCCGTCGATCGGTTGTGGCTGGCCGGGCGGTTCGATCTCGGTCGTACCGAACTGGGGTGGCGGCTTCCGCAGCGGATCGGCGGCGTCGGGCAGGGTGGCGTTCTCGCTGATGTGGTTGACCACCAGGTGCCGGGCCTGTTCCTCGGTGATCCGGTTCCTCGCCGCGACGACCGGGTTGCTGATCCGCCAGGCGACCCCGTAACGGGCAGGGGCTTTCGGCGGCCGGCGTGGGATGTCGACCGAGATCCGCCGTTCCGCGAGCGAGACCCACACGATGTCGAAGAAGTTCCCCTGACGCACCTCGCGCGCTTTCGGCCGCGGATAGCCCCAGTGGTCGCCGCCGCGAGGCGGCACCATTCCGTCTTCCCCGCCGTCTGCGAGGAACACCAGGGCCCGGTCCTCCGGGGAACCGAAGTGGAGGCGGAACAGCTGCCAGGCCGGCGACGAGTTCAGAGGTGTGATGAGCGGACCGGTCATGAGGCGAACCCTTCTACTGAGGCGGCCGTACGGACACGATGGCGGCGCAGGACGAATCGCAGGACGCCCCGGTGGCTCCGGGCCGTGTCGGAGAGCGCGGCTAGGAAGTGCGGGAAGGCGGTGTGGTGTCGCAGGGCCGGGTCGCTCTCGATCCGGGACAGGCCCGTCGCCGTCGCTTCGTGCGTTGCGGGATCGTCCAGGGCCGCGACCACGAGGCCGAACGTCCACTCGGGGTGGTCCACAAGCAGGTCGGCGAGACGCACACGCCGTGCACCCGGCGCGCCGGGCCGGGGGAAGGCCGCCAGGCTCATCGATTCGATGACGTGAACGGCCAGGGCGTGACGCGGTGTGCCCGGATCGGCCCCCTGCCACTCCCGCAGGCGGTCGAGGACGAGGGTGTGGTTGGCGTCCTCCGAGAGAAGGGTGCTGAGGGCGAAGGACACCGCGGTACGCAATCCGCCATCCAGGCCCTTGTCCGGTTTGTCGAGCACGGCGTCCAGAAGTTTCAGGGCGACGGCGGGGCGGGCAAGGCCGTAGCTGCCCGCGCAGGTCTCTGCCACGGTGCAGCGGAGGGAAACGTCGGCGGACCGGCTCCACTGGCGTAGCTGATCCCGCACCGCGCCGGTGAGGGAGGGGGACTGGACCATTTCCCCGAGCGCGTAGGCCACCAGACGGCGGCGCCAGCGCTTGTCCGAGGCGGCGAAGAAGTACAACTGGCGCAGTGTGTCCGGGCCGGTCGCGTGGGTCAGTACCTTTCCGATCGCCCGGCCTGCCGCCAGTTCGACGCCGGAGCGGTGGGGAGTCTCGTCCAAGGTCTTCCACAGCAGGTCGGCCATGCCCTCGTAGTCCAGCCACAGGCACCGGAGCAGGGTGTCCGACCGGTGCCGACCGGAGAAGACGACCGGCTGGACCGGATAGCGCTGCCCCGCCCCGAAACGGGTTGGCATCGGACGTGCGCCGACAGCCTCCAGCCGTTCCTCGAAGGATGGCCCGAGAAGGTCACGCCGCATCTGCGGCCCCTCCATGACCGGTCCGTGCGTATCGATGAGCTCCGGTCCTCGGGCTGTGATCGGTGCCGGGCCACCGCGTTCCTCGATGTGGGGGCGCAGAATCGCGCTGAACTTCTCAAGGACCGTACGGTCCTGTTCGGAGAGCAGCGAGATCGCCGCCATCAGGGAGAGGCTGTCGGCTCGGTGGCTCGCTTTTGCCAGCGCCGTGCGGGCCGCCGCGGGACTGCCGGTCCGCAGATCTTCGAGTACGGATGCGGATGGCTTCCCCGACACGACGAGATCACGCAGTCCCTCCGCCACCTCGACACCGTCCTGTGGCAGCGGATGGGCGTGTAGATAATCGGCGAAGTCTGCGGAGGCGAGGTGTCCCAGCGCGTCAGCGCCTTGCTCAGGTGCGAGTTCGCCCGCCTCCGCCATGGTCTTCAGGCGCTTCGAGGCCACCTCGGTTGGCGGCGGCGGGCGGTGCACGACCTGCCAGGGCACCGTGTCGCCGGGTAGCGCCGTCTCCGTCCGTACGGTGACGACCAGATGGGCGCCCGATCGAAGCAGCAGCCCGGCCAGCGCGGTGAGCACGACTTCGCCGAGGGAGGTGGCGGCCGCCGGTGACAACCCCTGGAGCAGATAGCCGCGCCCCTCCGTCGGGCGCCAGCGCGAGAGGTCGTCCGGTGAGTCCAGGCCGATGATGCCGTCGGCTCCGTACCGCTCCGCGAGCAATGCGAACGCGGCCGTGCTTGCGCCCGCCCCACTGCCGGCCCTCAGCACCAGAATGTGGCTGTCCAGCACCTTGCGGCACCGCGCATAGGTGGGTGGTTCGACAAATCCGCGCAATCGGGCGCGGACATCGTCCGCGGGGTAGGGACCTTCCCGCAGTCGTGGCGGGATGATGAGGTCCGCGACGGTCTCGTCGAGCGTGGCTGCGTTGATCACGGTGAGGTTGCCGCCGACTCCGCCCATGACTTGCGCGCCTTGGCCCAGCCGCTGTTGGTTGTCCCGGTACGAGTCCCGTGCCTCTGTTCGACCGTCGGCCTCCGGACCGGTTGGGCCCGGATCTGCGCCAGCTTCGGCGCTCACCGGTTGTCTCCGGCTCCGCCTACCTGCTTGTCGCCCGTCACGTTGTCGCCGCTGCCCCAGTGCTGGTTGGTGCCGCGGTACGAGGTGGAACCGCCGGTGTACGTGATGTCCCTTCCGACGTTCCCCATCACGGCGGCGCCCTCGCCCACGTGCTGAGTGTTGCCGCTGTAGTGCGTACCGGGCCGCGTCACCGGGTCCTGCTCCTGATCGGCGGATTCGCTGCTCTGTGTTTCGGATTCCTCGCGCGGCCGTACACCTGCCTGTACGAGGTTTCCGGACGGCGACGGGACGTACAGCCAGGCCCGCTGCGAGAAGTTCTTCCCCTCCACGGTGGCCGGCACCTCCACACAGCGGTCGGGGTGCAGTCCGGTGTACGCGCCGAGCACGACGTCCTCGTAGACGCGTTGAGAGATGACCGCTGCCAGGTGGGTGACCTGCTCGCTCGCCGCCGCCAGGATGGCTTTGACCGGACGGGAGTCCAGCAGCCGGTGCGTGTCGTTGCGGGCGGTGCCGTTGCCGTCGCCGGGACCATCCGCATCCGGCAACGGTCCGACATGGACACTGGCCCGGAGCCGGATGCGGGGGCCCACACACTGCCTGTTGTAGGCACCGAGGATGTCGTCCAGCACGCCGAGGAACGGCCAGAGAACGAAGGGCAGCAACGCCGGGTCGAAGCCGAACACGACACCGTCCCCGGTATTGGCCGGAAACCTCTTGGAGTCACGCAGCTCGTCAAGCCCGGCCTGCTCCAGCGCCTGGTCGACCAGTTCGGGGATCAATTGGCTGACCGGCCCGTGCTGCACGGCGGGGAGGCCCGTGAAGTCCTTCGCGTCGACAGCGAACAGGGCGCGGTAGGGAGGCAGCGGTCGGCTCTCGGAGTACGGGGCGGGTACGGGCGTGGACATGCGTGATCTCCTCATGAACGGCGGGATGGGCGGGACGGTGACGAAGCCGGTGGCCGACTGCTTCGAGGTTCTGTCGGTTCCGTCCGTCCGACTGCACAGTGGAGGGCGCTTCGCGGGTGTCCCATGTCACAGCGTCGGCGTACTCAGGCGAAGGGGCCCGCCCTTGGGGTGAACCGCTTTCATTCATTCGGGACGGGGAGAAGGCCATCACCGGCGCGGTTTACGAGGCGGTCGTCGCCCAGTCGCGCAGCACCTTCATGTCCTTGATGACGATCGCTCTGCGGGCCGTCTCGACCGCGCCGGACTCCCGCAGCCGTTGCAGCCCTGTGATGGCGGCGTTGCGGGTCACACCGATCGCCTGGGCGATCTCCTCCTGGCTCAGGCCGGTCAGTCGTATGACATCCGATTCGGCTCCGGGCGCGGTGAGTTCGGCCAGTCGTAGGAGCGCCCGCGCCAGCCGGACGACCAACGGCAGGGTCAGCAATTCTGTGCGGTGTGCGTCGGACTCCCGCAGTCGGGAGAGGGCCTGGCGCATCAAGTCCATGACGAGCCCACGCTGTTCGACGAATCGGCGGAACCGTTCTGCCTCGAGCACGACAGCCGTGCAGGGGGTGAGTGAGACCACTTCCGCCGTACGCGCGGTGCTGTTGAAGACGGACACCTCACCCAACAGGTCGCCCGGCCCCCGGAAGGCCAGCCAGGTCACGGCTCCGCCCGGTTCCCGGCACACGACCTTGGCAAGGCCGTCGGTGAGAGCGAGCAGATGCGTTCCCGCAGAGCCCTGTCTCAGCATCACGCTACGTTCGCGAAAAGTGCGGGTAGCCCCCTGCCCCAGTAGTTCGCGCCATGTCTCGTCCGACAGCACTCGTCGCCTTCCCCGTCAACCATGTACAGGCCCGGCCTTGCCCCGTACGCGACCTCTGCAGCCCCGCCTAGCCTCATGAGTTCTACGCCTGGCCCGACCGCTCCGCCGAGAGTTGGGCGACCTTGTCCTAGAACGGCTGCAGCCCGCACGCCACCACGCAGGCACATGTGCGGGCGAGTGTCGAACAGACTGACGGCTGGTGGGATGCTGTTAGCGGATATCGCTTCGCACGCTGTAACGGACGAGTTTGGTCCCCCCGCTTCCTGCTGCGCACCGCGATCTCCCTCTGGGAAAAGTCCGAGCGCGTCATCGAGGTGACGCCTGCCGAGCCGGGCGAGACTGTGCCGGGCTGTACCTGGGCAAGTACCAACCCATGAACGGAGCAATGGCGAAGTGGGCTTGCACGGTAGCCGAGGCGGAGTTGAGTGAGCCGCTTCCTCGTCGATGGGCGCACTCGCAAGGGGTCGCGCGGCGCGCGGTCGAGCTGGCCGTTGTTCTGGGAGACGACGCGGAGCTGCTGGCATCTGCGGCTGTGTTGCACGATGTGGGCTACGCTCCGCGGCTGGCCGTCACTGGATTTCATCCTCTGGACGGCGCTCGATTTCTTCGTGACGTCCATGCTGCGGACGACCGGCTGGTTCGGTTGGTGGCGAACCATTCGTTGGCGTTGCTGGAAGCTGAGGAGCGTGGATTGCGGGAGGTGCTGGAGGCCGAGTTTCCGCTGCTCGGCGACCAGCGGCTTGTGGATGCGCTCATCTACTGCGATATGACGACCACGCCCGATGGTGAGGTCACTTCTGTCGAGGCTCGACTGGCCGAGATCACCGCCCGTTATGGCGCTGACAGTCTGGTGGGGCGATTCATCCGTCGGGCGGCGCCGGAGATCGTCGCTGCCGTGGGGCGGGTGGAAGCGGCGTTGGCGGCTCAGCCCAGGTAGGGGTAGGTGCCGGCGAGGTAGTCGCCGATCTGCTGGCGCATGCTGGGGTGGATGTCGTACTGGTCCAGGTCGGATGGCTGGACGTAGCGGACGCCGTCGGCTTCGTCGTTGATGGTGGGCTCGCCGCCGACGGGGCGGCCGATGTAGGTGTTCTCGTACTGCTGGCGGATCTCACCGTCGGTGTAGGCCACGATGTGGTTGGGGTTCGTGTAGACCCCCAGGAAGCCGGTGACCTCGGCGATGATGCCGGTCTCTTCCAGGCACTCGCGCACCGCGCATTGTGCCGCCGTCTCTCCAATGTCCTGGGCGCCACCCGGCAAGGCCCATTGACCTGTGTCTCGACGGCGCTGGAGAAGGATGGCGCCTCTGTCGTCGACGACGAGCAGGTTGTTGGCGGGAATGAGAGTGTTCGCCTTGGGGGCCTTGGGGTCGTTGTAGTACTCAGTCCTGCCCATGTGACGAGGGCCCCTCCTGGTCTGGCGTCCAGGGCCGCGCGCCGGCCCAGACAGCTTCGAAACTCTGAGCGTAGTTGTCGAACCATCCTGCACCGTCAACTCTCTTGAGATGGAGCAGAGGGTTGGCACTGGCCGGCTGGCCCCAGATATGCGGGTTGATCAGCAGGTCGTCGTCATAGCGGAACAGGGAGGTGTAAAGGGTGGTGTCGTGCAGCCTGACCTCGCAGCCTGCCTTGGACAATAAGGGCCGGTAGTAGGTCAGGGAGGCGCGGATCTTGGCGGCAAGCGTGTCGCCGATGCCCTCTTCGTGGCCGCGGACAGCCACAGCTCGTGCACTTGAGTCACCGAAGCAGAGCCGTACTTGAACCCCGTCTGCCGCCCGCTCGGCAAGCATCTTGGCAACGTGGGGGTTGGATTGGGCGAAGAACGTGCCGGAGAAGACGAGGACACTGATCTGCTCCTGGGCTCCCTTCAGCAGCGAGAGCCACATGTCCCGCGGAACGCTGGCCCGGTTCTGGTAGGTCCCGACCAGCTCCAAACCTGACCCGGGAGTGGGCTGTCCGGCACTCGGCACCGGGGCTGGCCACAGGAACAGCTCCTCCACCCGCAAGTGCTGGGCGGCGCGGAATCGGTGGCGCGGATGGGGAACGCGCCCACCGAGCCACCGACCGACGGTCTTGGGATCCACCTCGCAGACTTCAGCGAGTGACTCTGGCGAGACGCCCCGCTGGGCAAGTACGGAGTGCAGTCGCTCGTTCACAGCCGCCATACAAGCCGAGGTGGCCAGGAGCGGGCAAGGACGTTATGGGACGTTCCTCAGGAGCTGAGGCTTGGAGCAGGGTATTTACGCTGGTCGTATGGAGCTCATCGTTCTGTGGGACATCGACCACACGCTCATCGAGAATGCCGGAGTGAGTAAGGAGATCTACGCGGCTGCCTTTACGGCGCTGGCGGGAACCGGTCCGGCCGAACCGGCGCGGACAGAAGGCCGTACAGATCGTCTGATCATGCGCGACATGTTCCAGCGGAACGGTCTGGCCGAGCCGGACTGGGCTGCTGTCGAGGCTGCTCTCGCCGGCGCAGGGGAGGAACGCTTCCACGAACTCAGCCGGCGCGGAACGGCCCTGCCCGGCGTGCGTGACGTCTTGAAGGAAGCCTCGGCACAGGATGACTGGGTGTCCTCGGTCCTCACCGGCAATATCGCGGCCAACGCACGCGTGAAGGTATCGGCCTTCGGTCTTGATCCCCTGCTGGATCTGCCTGTTGGCGCTTACGGGGCTGACGCTCTCCAGCGTCCGGGCTTGGTCGCTGTTGCCCAAGAGCGTGCCCAACGCCTCCGGGGCGTGCGGGATGGCGTGCCTGTCGTGCTCGTAGGGGATACCCCGAGGGATGTTGAGGCTGCGCTCGCCACGAACTCCGGGATCATCGCGGTCGCCTCTGGCGTCCACAGCGTCGAAGAGTTGGCCGCTGCCGGCGCCCAGGTAGTGCTCCCGAACTTGACGGACACCGCGCGTGTTCTCGGGATCCTGGAGACCTTCTCGGCGCACTGAAAACGTCCCAGGACGTCCCCGTGTCGTCCGGATACGCGGTGATGCGGTCCTTCCTCATTCCGCGAGCATCAGGTCCCCACCAGGCAACTGCCCCAAGGAGACCCACGTGATCGGGGAAGTCACCGGGATCCGCAGGATCCGGATGCTGTACCTGCAGCTTTTGTACCGCTGCAACTTCGAGTGTCTGCACTGCTTCCATGGCAAGAGGCTCCAGCACGCCGATGCCTTCACCGCAGACGAGGCGATCAACCTCCTCACGCTCATGCGTGAGCAATACGGCACTGAGGCTGTCACTCTGCTGGGCGGCGAGCCGTTCGCCTACAAGGACCTCGCCCAGGTCGTTCGGTACGCCAAGCAGGATCTGGGCATGCAGGTAGAGATCTGCACCAACGGCTATCGGATCGAGCGCCGGCTCACCGAGATCGCTCCCGATCTGGACCTGCTGCGGGTATCGCTGGAGGGCATCGGCTCGACCAACGATCACATCCGCAAGTTCGGGAGCTACGAGAGTGCGCTGAGCGCACTCGACATCGCTCGGGGACTCGGTGTCCGCACCGGTGCGACCCTGACGGTCACCGCTCGGAACATCGACGAGGTGCTGCCTCTGGCGCGCACCCTGCAGCACTATGGGGTCGAGCAGTTGAAGCTTCACTGCCTCCGGCCGGTCGGCAACGCGGCAGATCACCCCGAGCTCCTCGTCACCGATTCTGCCGCCTACATCCGCCTGCGTGAACAGCTGCAGACCGCCGAGCTGACCATCGAAGTGATTGTTGACGAGGACTTGTCCGAGCATGGCGCCCCGGGGATCTGTGCTCCTGCAGGTGGCCCGACGCAGATCGAGCGGATCGAGGCCGATCCGCGCGGCGCACTCACCATGTCCTGCAAGGCGGTTGGCCGGGACTCGCACGCCTTCTGGTACGACAAGCTCGCTGACCACATCACCCACCGCCCCTCCGTCACCGACGAACTCGCTCTCGCGGTACCGGACGTGGTGTACGGCCGTGTCTGACCAGGCACCGTTCGAGAGCCTCGAAGGACTCCGCGGCACTGGTAAGTCGACCCTCGCACCCATGCTCGCAGCAGCCCGCGGCGCTGTGCTGGTCCCGACCGTGCCGCCCATCTATCAAGCGCTGCGGCACGAGGTGGACCTCCGAGGGAATGTCGACGCCCGGATGTCCTTCTACCTCTCGGCCTTGTTCAGTGCGGCTGACCATATTCAGCGATACCTGTCCGTCGGCACCCCGGTCGTCGTGGAGAGCTACTTCGCCCGCTGCCTGGCCAATCACCGGGCATTTGGGACTGGCCTTGGTGTGACCCTGCCGTCCGATCTACCGCATCCCATCACTTATCACCTGGTTTGCGCGGAAGGTGAGCGCCAGCGCCGCCTCACCATGCGGGAGAAGCCCGTGTCCCGCTGGGACGCACTCGCTGAGACCGCCGCCGATCAAATCGCCGATGCCTACGCCTCGTTCCCGATGCACCGCGTGAACACCACTGGACTCAAGCCCGACGAGGTGCTCCAGACAGTCCTCGCCATCAACGCCCAAGGAGAGCAGCCCAGTGCAGACACCGAGCATGTGGCGGCACACCCTCACCTTCTTCCCGCAGTTCCTCGCCGCTCTGAAGGAGCGTGCAGAGCCTGACTCCACCGTTACGGTCATCGGCGCGAGCGATGGCAGGCTCATCCTGCCGCTGGTCTCCGCCGGCTATCACGTCGTCGCCATCGAACGCGATTCGCTCGCCCTTCACGGCGGCGAGGTCCAACTTCCGGGTGACAAAACCGGCCATGCGATGGGGCTGATCGAGCGGCTGAAGCTCGAAGGGCTCGCTGACCAGGTGCAGGTCGTAGAGGAGGACTTCCTCGCATCCGAGCCCTTGGGCACAACCAGTGACGCAGCCTGGACGAGCTGCTCATGGCATTACGGTGCCAACCACCGCCGCCCCCTTGGTGAGTTCGTCGACCGCATGCAGTGCCTGGTCCGGCCTGGTGGTTTGCTCGGCGCGGAGTTCATGATGCCCATCGAGCAGCGGCATCACATGCTTGAGCACTACACGTCGCCTGAGAGGCTCCAGCGCTACTTCATCGGAGACTGGGATGTCCTGCTCACCCTGCGGACAAATGAGTTCACCGAGCGGGCCCATGTCGGGCAGTTGCAGGACCATACCCACCGCATGGGCCTTTTCCTTGCCGCCCGTGCGTCCACCCCCTCCTAGAGACACAGGGAAGAAGGACTCATGAAGCACGAGTATGAGGCGAAGTTCCTCGCCGTCGACGTAGACGACCTCCAGGCCAGGCTGACTGCCCTCGGCGCAACCCAGGCGTTCCCGCGCACCCTCCTCACCCGCAAAATCTTCGAGAACGACGCCCTTGAAGGTGGTGCCTGGATCCGCCTGAGGGATGAGGCCACTCGGTCCACGCTCACGTTGAAGCAAGTCACCGACCCCACCACCATCGACGGCACCACTGAGATCGAGACCGAGGTCTCGGATCTGCACGCCATGGCCGAGATCCTTCGTAAACTCGGCTTGCGCGAGGCCCGCTTCCAGGAGAACTACCGCGAGGAGTGGCGCCTGGGCGAGGTTGCCTTCGACTTCGACACCTGGCCGGATCTCCCCACGTTCGTCGAGATCGAAGGACCCGACGAGGCGTCGGTCCGGCAGGCAGCGACTCTGCTCGACCTCGACTATTCGGAAGCCCGGTTCGGCAGCGTCGACGAGATCTACAAGAGCGAATCCGGTCGCGACATCCTGGCCGAGCCCACCCTCCTCTTTGCCGACGCCCACAAGAAGGGGCAGGCCCGGGTGGCCGTCCAGGGCGAGTGACCTTGAGGGCCAAGCTGTGCATGTTGAACTGGCCGTGACGCCACGGTTGATACCAGGGATCGCCGAATTCGCCCGAGGTGGCCTGCCCGCACCGGCGGACACCGACGACGGCAACAAGTGGGTGGACGGATACTGCTGGCTCTACTGCGGCCAGGAATGGACTCGTGTCCTGTGGATCGGTCCTGTGAGCGTGGCCGGTGCCCAGGCGGCTATGTACGCCTGCGGCCCCTGCATCCGGGAACTGCAGGACCAGGTCTGGCAATCCATCCTTCTCCACGATGAGCCGGCTCGGTCGGCGCAACCCGGTGGTCCCTCTGAATCGGAGTCGTCTGCTGGCCGGCACGGAGGCAAGCACCGGGCGCCAGGCGGATTCCTGCGCCGTCGTTGAGCGCTGCCTCCGACACGACGAGCCAGCCCTTTATTCCCGCCCAATGCGTACACGCCTGCAGCCACCGGGGCGGCCCACAACCGCAGTACCAGCACCTCCGTACGCCACAGACTCCCCGCCGCACCGGCGGGAGATCGGTAGAGGAAGGAGCACGAAGTGGGAGACACGACACCCTCCGTCGAGGAGGGTCTGGTGGTCGCCGTGGAAGTCCTCGCGAGCGTCCACGACCGGCACGACAGCAGCGCCTCCGACCCGGGGCAGGGCGGCTCGGGTGATGGCCCCTGGCCCGGGGGTGACGGGCTGAATCACGCGGCGTAGCCGCCAGTCCTCTGGCGGAGGGGCTGCGCACGCGGTCCCTCCGCCTCCCACATCCGATCTGGCACAAGGAAGGGAACAGCTCATGGAGCATCGATTGGTTCGTGCCGTCGAAGAGGCACTCGGGTGGGATGGTCCAGGCCCGCTCGGTAAGGCGTTCGCCCGGGGAAACCTCAAGGACCCCGAGGTCCTGGCACGGCTGCTCACGCCTCCGCGCGTGCTCGACGTGATCATGCGCCGGAGCCTCGCCAACCCCCAGTTCCGTTTCTTCAAAGGCGGTGAGGAGCTACACCCGGACGCGTACCTCGACCGTCAGGTCACACCCCGGGGACAGGCGATACCGATGGCGGACATGCGCCGCTTGGGCAGCCTGCTGCGGGAGGGCGCGACGCTGGTCCTGGACCAGTCGAACGTCTTCGATCCCACGATGGAGGCGGTCTGCCGGGCAATGCAGTGGTGGTCCCGGGAGCACGTCCAAGCGAACGTCTACCTGACCACGAACGACGCGTCCGGCTTCGACCTGCATTGGGACGATCACGACGTCCTCATCGTGCAGTTGGCCGGCGAGAAGCAGTGGGAGGTACGCGGCGCCTCTCGTCCCGTGCCCATGTTCCGGGACGCCGAGCGGAACGACACTGCCAGCGAAGAGATCGTGTGGACCGGCACCATGAAGGCCGGCGATGTGATGCACATTCCCCGCGGCTACTGGCACGCGGCCACCCGTGCGGGCCAGGGCGGCGGCCACAGCACCCACGTGACCTTCGGCTTCGCCAAGCGCACCGCGGTGAGCTGGCTGAACTGGCTCGCCGACTGGTCCCGCCAAGAAGAGGTGTTCCGCCACGACCTCGACCGCTGGGGCAGCCCCGACGAACAACAGGCCCAGCACTTGCTGCTGGCCACCGCCGCATCTCGCCTCATCGACTCCCGCGACCCGGCGGAGTTCCTCAGGCTCCGCGAGCAGGAAGCTCCTCCCGGCAGGCACGTTCCCTTTCTCGACATCTTCGGCCCTTTGGAGGCCGTGGCGTGTGTCAGCGAGTTCCCACCCCTGATCAGAGAGGTCGGGGGGACCGTTGTCGTGGTGGCAGCGGGCAAGAAGCTCACGTTCGCGGGCAGGGCTCTGCCGGGGCTCCGCATGCTCCTGAGCGGCCACCCCGTGCGGCTGGACGAGGCCGCCCGCGCGGTGGGCGCCGAGGTGGAGGCACTGGCGAAGATCTTGGTGGAGGAGGAGCTGTGCGCGAGTCTGACCCCCGAATTGTTCTCGGGCTACACCGATCTCGTTACGAGCGCCGGATCCTGACGAGCGCGCTGGAACTTGGGATCGACGCGATCGACACCAGCTTCAACTACCGTGGTTTCTCAGCCCACGTCGCCCTGGCGGACGTCGGAAGCGATCTTCTTCCCCGCTTCACGCTCTCCACCAAGGTCGGCTTCTTCCCTGCCGACGGACAGGTCGAGCACTCCCTCGACCCAGGCCGGCTCCGGGAAGCCATGGAGCAGACGAACCGCGACCTGGGCCGCGCGCCGGACCTGATGTTTCTGCATAACCCTGAGCGTTCTCTCACCGGCTCACCGGACGCTGCGCAGGATGCTCTGGGCATGGCGTGTGCGGCCCTGGAGGCAGCCGCGGCAGCGGGGTTGTGTGGAGCCTGGGGCATCTCCTCCTGGGATCCCCGTCCGCTGCCCGAACTCGCTGTCGGCACCATGCCTAGGCCCGACGCGCTCATGGTTCGCGGGGGCCTCCTCGCAGGGATCGACGTCCTGGAAGCGTCCGAATCCCTGGCAGCTCAGTGGGGCCTCGGCGAGGGCCAGCTCTGGGGTATGAGCCCGTTCGGGGGCAAGGCCATAGATCCGCTGTGGGGCGAGCTCGACCCACAGGTGTTCATCCAGGACTCTGATGACGGCCTCTCGTCCCTACAGGCCGCATTCCGCACCGCGTTCTGGCTACCGAGGGTGGGAAGGATCGCCGTCGGTACGGATAACCCCTCCCACCTGCGGGAACTGGTCGACGCCCTACGGTACGAGGCTGACACCAGGAACGTCCGTACATACCGGCAGCTCCTCCGCGAACGGGCGGGCCGTCAGCCCTTCTGAAGATCCTTCGCCACCCGTGCCGCCATGTCGCGCGCCAGTTCGAGGCGAGGGTCCTCGGGGTGGGCGTCCGGGGCCAGGAGCTTCGCGCAGACGAACAAGGTCATCAGCTTGCCGTCCCGGCTCTCCAGATCGTGGCGTCGCTCGTGACGGACTCGATCGGCCAGCGCCGGGACGGCGAGGGAGTTCCCCCACAACGACGCCGCGTCCAGACCTTGAGGGGCCATGCCCCAGTCCTCCCAGTCGAACAGGCAGAACTGCGGTCCGGTCATGTTCGCCCAGTTGAGGTCCGCGTGCGCGGGCCGCCACTGCTTCAACTTCAACGCCGTGTCGATTCCGACGGGGAGGAACGGCTTGATCGCCTCAGCAACACCGCTCTGGGTGATCGTGACGGTGTCCGGGGTGGCCACGCGCCTCGTGTGCTGCACGGCCAGCGCGTCCAACGACGTATTCAGGGCCTGCCACCACTCGTCCGGCAGGTGGGGATCGGTGGCCAGAACGCTGCTGCCGATCGGCGCTCCTGGCAGGAGGTCCGTCTCGTCGGCCCGCCACATCACGCCATCATCGGGCTCGCGCCAAGCCGTACCCCGGTGCCACTGGGGCCTGGCCACCCCATCCAGCAGGGCAGCGCATTCGGTCCCGTTCCAGCCCTGGCCACCGATCTTATCGATTCGGCGCCGTTCGATCCGCACCCACGTGCCACGGTCGGTACGCGCACCGAGCGAGCGCCGTTTACGTACCAGCGTCCCCAGGTCCAACGAAGTCTGGAAGGCACGCTCAACCTGGGTGAGTACGTCATCGACCGGCTCAACTCGCAGGTCGACTTGGCGTGTAGCGGACGGGGAAGACGGCACTGGACCTCCATTTGCGACTGAACGAAACTAGCAAGAAACGGCTCGTGCGAGTCCCAGAAGGAGCGGAAGTGACGCAGCAGAAGTCTGACGAGCGGCCGGGCATCGCCGCAGCCATCGTGGTGCACGAGGGGCGCGTGCTCCTGGTACGACGTCGGGTTAGCGAGGGCAAGCTTTCTTGGCAATTCCCCGCCGGAGAGGTCGAGCTCGGCGAGGCCCGTGAAGATGCCGCCGTGAGGGAAACCCAGGAGGAGACCGGCCTAGTCGTGGGAGCCGTGAAGCTGCTCGGCGAGCGCATCCACCCGGCAACGGATCGGCTGATGTCCTATACGGCCTGCGAGGTGCTGGGCGGCGCTGCACACGTTGCGGACGCCGACGAACTGGCCGAGCTCGCTTGGGTGACCCACGCTGAGATTCCCCAGTACGTCCCGTACGGACTCTTCGAGCCGGTGCAGCACTACCTCGACGCCACGCTCCCCTGCGGTTCTGACGGGGTCTATCGGCGCTGACTGTGCTGTTGTTTGGTGGGCGTCGTGATTGCCGCTGGAGGCTGTGGTTCTCGGACCTGCTGCGCGGCGACCGCGGACGTCACGGTCGAGCGGAGGCGAGCGGCTTCGGCGCGGCGGTTGGGTGCGGGGTTGCGGCTGGTGTGGTGGATGCGGGTGATCAGAACGCGGGCGGGTTGGCGGGCTGAGGTCAGTTCGCGTTGAGCGGCGGCTTCCTTGAGGAGCTGGTGGGGGTGGTGGCCTCGGGCTTCGGCGTCGGCGAGGACGGTGGCGAGGGCCGGCCAGGCGGGGTCGGTGAGGATGCGTTGGGCGTGTTCGGGGACGGCGGTGTGTACGTCGCGGGCGAGGGTGCGGCGGGCGTCTTCCCTGGGTAGGCGGGCTTCGAGTTCGGTGAGGGTGGGGTTGAGGGCATGGTCGGCGGCGGTCTGGAGGTGCTGGATGGTTTGGCGGGCGGCGTCGGCCTGGTGGCCGTGGCCCTTGGCGTCGTGCCAGCGTGTGGCGAGGATGGCGGCCCAGAGCATGGCGGCGACGAGCGCGGCGAGGGCGCTGCCGTCGGGGCCTGTCGCGGTGGCGGCGATGTCGCGTGCGGCGGTCCGCAGGGTGTGGGCGGTGCGGTCGTCTGCCCGTATCTGGGAGCGCTGCGCGTGGGCGTACGCCTGACTGGCGGCCCGTAGTTGATCGCGTAGGTCGGCGGGGGCGTTCTGGGCGGTGGCTTCGATGAGTTCGCCGAGGGCGGTGATGTGGGCCTGCGCCCGCGCGTCACGCGTGTTGTCGTCGGTCGCGGTTTCGGTGCGGAAGGTGTCGAGGGCGTCGGTAGCTTGGTGCCAGGGGGTGCTGGGCCGGGTGCGGCGGGCGGTGGGGTGTTCCTCGGGCGCGGTGGTTTCCAGGCGGGCTTTTAGTTGGGGCAGGGACAGGTCGGGGGCGATCTTCCCGCCGGGGTGGAAGATCTGTTCGCCGTTCTTGCCGAGGTCGCCGGGGCGTCCGGCCGCGTAGCCGAGGAGGTCTCCGGACGGGCCGCGCCGTGGCTTGACCGGGATGTCGTCGGCTTCGAGGTAGGCGAGGAGTTCCTCGGCTGTGGTGGCGTGGGGGATGGCGGCGCGGATGCGGTCCTGGAGCCATTGCCTGCTGGTCTGTTCCCAGCCGAGGCGTTCGGCCTTGTGCATCTCGGCCTGGGTGGGGCGGCGGGTGCCGGTGCGGTCGCCATTCTTCAGTTGCCGAAGGCCGTAGTCCTTCTCGATCTGCCGGCAGGCGTTGCCAACGCGGAGACCGCTGTCGTGCAGCTTGGGACGGCGGCCGTCCTCACGAACAGTGGTGGCGAGGATGTGGATGTGGTCGTCGGCGTGGCGTACGGCGATCCAGCGGCATCCCAGATCGTCTCCGGCGGGGGTGATTCCGGCGGCTTCGACGATGCGCTGGGCGATCTCGCCCCACTCGGCGTCGGAGAGGTGGCGGTCTTCGGGGGCGGCGCGGACCGGGCAGTGCCAGACGTGGTCGGTGACCGGTTTGCCGAACTCGCTGTTGCGCAGGCGGACCGGCGCGTCGAGGTGGCGGCCGAGTGCGGTCAGGGTCGCGTTTTCGTCGCGGCCGGGGTCGGGCATGGCGAGCATCGCGAATCCGGCGACGATGTGCGGGTCGAGGTGTTCGTCGTGGCGGCCGGGGCCGTAGAGGTAGGCGAGCAGGCCACGGGTGTTTGCCCCGGACGGTTTGATGGCGGCGATCACGGTGGTCAGACCTCCCGCAGGTCGGCGGGCTCGCACAGGGCCTCGGCTATGAGCTCCAGCAGGTGATGCAGCTCGGCGAGGTTTCGGCGGATGTCCGGTGGGGTGAGGTCGCTGTTGAGGGCGCGGGCGATCTGGTTGACGTTGACGCCTATGCGGTTGAGGTGGCGCAGCACCTGTGAGCGGAATTCGTGCGTGCGGCGACGGTCCTCGGACAGCGGGAGATTCGCAGTGAACCGCCCGTCGACGAAGGCGAGGACTACGTCGGCGGCGAAGCCGGACTCGCCCTTGTAGCCGTGCTCTGCGGCGGCCTCCCGCAGGGGGACGTGCTCGGTGTCGGTGAAGCGCAGGGGGCCAACGCGGACGGTGCGTTTGTCGCCGGTGAAGCGGCGGATCGTGAGCTGGACACTGTGCACCGTCGGCTCGCCGGCGGCGGGCTGGGCTTCGCGGGCGGGTCGCAGGATCTGCTGCTGGGCGGCGTGGAGTGCGTCCGGGTCGGGGCCGCTCTCGGCCCCGGCTTCCCGGTCCGGCGCCCCCTGGCGCTGGGCCGTCTCCGCCACCCCCGGGGCGGAGACCCCCGAAGACCGGCCATGAGTCGGACTCGGGGTACTACTGGCTCCGCCAGGAGCCGCCCGTCCGAACGCCCGCTGCAAACGCTCCTTCAGCGTAGGTGACTTCGTCAGCGGCTGTGGCTGGTCGAGAGTGTCCTCGGCTTGGTGCGGGTCGTGGGCCATGGGTGGTTCTCCGGAGAAGAGTGGGCGGGCTGGTGGGGCCAACGTCCCGGCCACGGGCGTGGAGAAGTGACCGGGTGGCGAAGCTGGGATCGCGTGGCCGGTGGCCGGATGAGTTCCGGCCACCGGCTGGTGGGCGGTCAGGTGGTGGCCGGATCGGCTTCGTATTCCGACCGAAGGACGTTCATGACCTCGGTCAGCCGTTGGCCGCTGACCGTATGTCCCTTGTCGTGTATGGCCTGTTGGACGATGGCCCGAGTGAGTTTCCGCTTCTCGGCCATAGCGATCCGTCCGATCTCCACCAGTTCCTCGACTGCTGCGCTGGGCGGGCGGCCACCATGGGGTTGGCTCTCGGAAGCTGGGTGCGGCGGCTGCTTCCTGGCGGAAGTGGCCGACTGGTGTGTGGTGGAGCGAGCGGATGGTGTGGCGTGTGGTTCCAGTGTCTCGGCGGAATCGCCGGCAGGGTGGTCGAGGGGCCGGTCGATCAGTTGGTGGATCTGCCGCATCAGCACGCCGAAGGCCAGCAGGGCGGCGGTCGGGGGGACTGCGGCAACCACGTAGTCGAGCGGAGGCACAGTGGCTGCATTGCCCGTGCCGTTGACCCCGGCCACGTTGAGTGCGATGGAGCCGACCGATCCGGTGGCGGTCATAGCGATGGCCCACCAGTCGGTCACTCGGCGTAGCCCGGCGCGGAGCATCAGTAGCTCACCCGCGACGATGAACGCGTCCAAAGTCGCAGGCCAGGCCCATTGCCGCACGGGGGAACTTCCCAGCCCATGCTGTCCGGCAACCTGGGCGAGGTGTGCGTAGGACAGCCAGAATCCCCCGGCGGTGAGGGCGATGATGACGGTTCCGGCCGCGACGAGGGCGTACCGCTCGGCAGCGTGCGGGCGCGTTGCTTGTTGCCTCGCGTCCTGAGCGCGCTGGGCACGGGGCGTGGGGTGATTCCGTCGGCTGGCCTGGCGGGGTGTGGCGGGTGTGGTCATGCGGGTTCTCCGGGGGTGGTTCTGCGGAGGCGATCACGGCGTTCACGCAGGGGGCGTACACGCGAGCCCCCTTCTAAAGGGGGGCTCACGCGTGAACGCTGGGGCGCGTGTACGGCGTGAACGATCGCGTGATCGTCTGACCTGGGGTTTTACGCTTGGCGTGTACGCCTGCGGTGTGGCGTGTGCCGGTTTGCGGGGGAGGGGAGCGTGTACGCCCTCGTGTACGGTCCCGGCGTTCGGCGGTGGTGTCAGGAGACGGCGCCGATGTGGCGGACGGAGGCGCGGTAGCGGGCCTGCTGGCCGCCTCCGGTGCCGCCGGCTGTTCCTTCGGCCTTGTCCGCGAGTCCGGCCCTGACGAGGCGGTCCAGTGTGCGCCTGGCTTTCTCGGTGGCCGAGCGTTCCGGGTTGTTCTGGCCGCTCTGGATCATGGCGAGTTCGCGCACGGTCAGGCCGTCGGGGCCCTGGCGCAGGATGGCGACCGGGTTGAGGGCGGGGTCGAGCGTCGAGGTGCCGCGTTCGTGGTCGTGGATGACCTGGAGGGGGCCGATCTCGCCGGTGGGGGTTTTGAGGTGGTGCAGGGTGACGGCGAGGTCGCCCGCTTCTCCGGAGACGAAGAGGACGCTGCCCGCGCCGGAGGTGATCCAGGTGGAGCCGTAGACGCGGTCCAGGGTGGGCTTCTGGGCGCGTGGTGCGCCCTCGGTGGCCTTGCGTTGGTGGTGGAGTTCCATGATCTCGACGCCGTTGCGGATGGCTCGCTGGCGGGCGTTGTTGTAGGCGACACCGAGGGCGTCGTCGACCAGTGTGCTCACCGCGTCCTTGAGGCTGTCGATCACGATGGTGTCGGCCTGGTGGGCGGCGGCGAGGTCGGCGAGGAGGTCGGGCTCCTTGTCCAGAGTGGCGGGCAGAGGCCCCTGCCAGACGGCGAGCCCGTCGCGCAGGCGCTGCTCATGCTCGGGCTCTACGCCGCGTGCCATGGCTCGGGCGATCTGCTTGTACCGGTCCAGCGCCAGGTACAGCACCCGCCGACTCGGTGCGACCGGCATGTCCAAGACGCTGTCCGCCAGGCCCAGGCGGGCGAGGATCAACTGGTGGGCCAGTGTGGTCTTCCCGACGCCGGGCGCACCGACGATCATCAGGCTCTCGCCCGACGACCACGCCGTCTGTTCCCGAGTGCCCCACAGGGGCTCGGTGTCGGTGCCGGTCTCGGTGACGAAGCGCCATCCATCGGTGACGAACCGGGAGAGCCGGCCCCGTCCCGAGGCGAGTGCACGCTCGCGCTCGGTCCGGACCTCGGACTCCACCTCGCTGCGGATGGCGTCCGGATCGGCGCCCGGCTCCATCGTCCGCTGGGCGGTCCGGATGCCGGAGGCACAAGCGCCGCAGGTCGGCCATCCTGTGCACGATGCCCGCGTAGTAGATGGCGCTGCTGACCGAGGGCACGGCGTCGGCGAGCTGGTGGACGTACACCACACCCCCGACCCGCTCCAGGTCGTCCTGTGCCCGCAGCTGGTGCGACAGGACGACGGGGTCGGTCGGCTTGTCCTCGCCGTGCAGAGCCAGGATCGTGCGCCAGACCGTCTCGTGCGCGGGGCGGTAGAAGAAGTCGGCTGCGTCGAGAAGTTGGCGTACCTCGTCGATCACCGCCGCCTCGTGCATGCAAGCCCCCAGCACGGCGGATTCGGCGTCCACGTCGTGTGGCGGGACCGCGGTGAGGTCGCTCGGTGTGGGCCGGCGGCCGGTTGCCGTGAGGTGTGGCGCGTTCGGCCGGGGTTCGTCAATACTGGACATTGAGCTCCTCGACTTGCGGGCCGTACGGGACGGCGAATCCCAGGCCACGCGGGTCAATCGTTCAGGGATGGGCGGTTACGAGAGTTCGTGCTTGGCCCCCGGTGTTCGTAGCACCGGGGGCTTTTTGCGTTCACCCCTGTTCGGGGGTGGACGACCACAGTACTTGATCTTTTCGGAAGCGCAACGGTTGCATTCTGCTCCGCAATGGTGTTTAGTTTTCACCATCGCCCCGGCTGTCCGTCGGGCCTGGTGAGGAGGTGCAGTGATGAGCGGTGACGAAGGCGCCTCCCGCGCGGGTCCGGACCGGCCGCCGGCCGAGGATCATGTCGCGGAGCGCATCAAACTCGAACGCGAGGCGCGCGGATGGAGCACGGTCACGCTCGCCGAGCGAATGGCCGACGCCGGCCACCCGGTCAACCAGTCCGCGATCTGGCGCATCGAGAGCGGCAAGCCCCGACGGCGGGTCAACCTCGATGAGGCACTTGGCTTCTGCAAGGTCTTCGACCTGACCTTCGACGACCTGACCAGCCCGCCTGGCCAGCTCGCCAACCCGCTGGTCCGTCGTCTCGTCGGCGAGTACGTCGCGAGATGGAAGGAATGGCGGGCCCTGGGCAAGGACATGCGCCGGATCCAGGACGAACTCGCGGCGTACACGGACGCCAATCCGAACCAGGAAGACATGGTCAAGACCCTGCTGACCCACGAGCTGACCATCGCCTCCAACGGCGAGTTCCACCACCACCGCGGAGCCCCGACGCAACTCCGCAGCTTCCTTGGCGAGCGCATGGACACGCCAACCGAACAGAGCTGACTCGGCCCCTCGCTGCTACGAACAGCGTGGGTCTCGCCATCCTCGGCTCCTTCTCTTCACGCCCATCCCTGAACGACTTGCCGGCCCATCGGGATTCGCCGTCCCGTGACCTGCCAGGAGAGGACCTCCCTTGCCCCGAACCGAACTGCCGCTTGCCCAGATAGCGGACCTGCTGGACGTCCCCGAGGCCGACCTGCGGAACCTGCTGTCCGAACGGCGTCCAGCCGAAGGCGACACCACCCTCGTCGCCCTCACCGTCGCCGAAGCCGCGCGGCGCATCGGCATCGGCCGCACGAAGCTGTACGAGTACGTCACCTCCGGCGAGATCGCTTCGGTGAAGATCGGCAGCTTGCGTCGGATCCCAGCGGAGGCGGTGAACGACTTCCTTGCCCGGCGCCTCACGGCCGGCGACTTCGGGGCCGCGGCATGACCGGGGGTGGGACGGCGAAGAGCCGTCAGCCCAACGGCGCCTCCTCCGTCTATCTCGGCAAGGACGGCCGCTGGCACGGCCGCGTCACCGTCGGCGTCAAGGACGACGGCACGCCGGACCGGCGCCACGTCAACCGCAAGACCCGTGCGGAGGTCACCAGGACCGTCAGGGAATTGGAGCGGCAGCGGGACAAGGGCGCGGTGCGCAAGCCGGGCCAGAGCTGGACGCTCGCGACCTGGCTCACCCACTGGGTCGAGAACATCGCAGCGCCGAACGTCTCCGAGAACACCATCGACGGCTACCGCGTCGCGGTGAACCACCACCTCATCCCCGGCCTGGGCGCCCACCGCCTGGAGAAGCTGGAGCCGGAGCACCTGGAGCGCTTCTACAAGAAGATGCAGGAGACCGGCAGTGCCGCCGGTACCGCCCACCAGGTGCACCGCACCCTCCGTGCCGCTCTCAACGAGGCCGTGCGACGGGGGCACGCCATCCGGAATCCGGCGACGATCGCGAAGGCCCCGCGCCTCGAAGAGGACGAAGTCGAGCCGTACTCGGTCGAGGAGGTCCAGCGCCTCCTGGCGGAGGCCGGGAAGCACCGCAATGCGGCCCGCTGGGTCATTGCCCTGGCGCTCGGTCTCCGGCAGGGCGAGGTCCTCGGCATGCAGTGGACCGACGTCGACTTCGAACTCGGAGTCATCCGCGTCCGACGAGGCCGCCTGCGGCCCCGCTAAGAGCACGGCTGCGGCAACCGCTGCGGGCGCAAGCCTGGCTTCTGCCCGCAGAAGATCAACGTCCGACGCGAGACCAAGAGCGTGAAGTCACGCGCCGGGCAGCGGCCTATCGGCGCCCCTGAGGAGCTGCTTCAGCTTCTTCGGCAGCATCGCGAGGAGCAGGCCCGCGAGCGAGTCCGGGCTCGTGACCTGTGGACGGAGAAGGGGTACGTGTTTACCTCACCCACCGGCGAGCCCCTGAATCCGAACACCGACTACCACAAGTGGAAGGAACTGCTGAAGGCCGCCGGCGTCCGCGACGCCCGCCTTCACGACGCTCGTCATACCGCGGCGACGGTCCTGCTCATCCTCGGCGTCTCAGACGCGGTCGTCGACTCCATCATGGGCTGGGAACCCGGCAAGTCCGCCCGGATGCGCCGCCGTTACCAGCACCTGACCAGCCGCGTTCTAAAGGACACTGCCGCCAAGGTCGGCGGCCTCCTGTGGGGCACGCTCCAGGAAGGGGGAAGTGCCACGCCGGAGGCCGGCCAGAGCCCCGTCCCCGCCGAGCTGCTGGTCTATGTCGCCCGCCTCGGAGAGCGATGGGTTCCCTTCCTTCACCGCGATCACGCCCACGAGGTCGTCACACGGTGGAGCGAGGACTGGCCCGACCGCACCGCTGAGGTCGAGGAATGGGACCGCTGGCGCTGGGAACGCCAGGGCCCCGGCGGCGCGAGCGCCATCCGCGACCGCGTGCCGGAGCGGGCTGTGGTCTTTCACGCCCGAGCTCTGTTCCTTCCCGGTGGCGACCGCGCGGCGACCGGACTACCTGACCAGTGGTCGTTGCCGGCTTGGGACTTCGAGACCGACCGCTACACCGACCGCGCCTCGGCTTGGCGCACGATCCGGCGCCCCGGCTCAGGCCAGGAGGTCGAGGCCCTAGTGCGTGGCACGGACAAGGCGGCGGTCGAGGTGGCCTTTACCGAGGCTTGCGCACAGGCTGTGGACCGCGCCCGGAACCCATGGAAGTACGGCGACACCGACGAGTGGTAGTGCCTGGAGCACTACCTACCAGGGGAGAACCGCACTGGATCACCAGTCAGGTGTGCATCTGGGGATGGGCCAGGGTCTGCACAGAGCGACGAGGCCCGGCAACCGCCACGGGTTGCCGGGCCTCCGCGCATTCGTCAGTCGACGAGGTAGTGGGCTTCGATGTAGGCGACGGTGGAGTCGTACGGCTCTCCTACCGGCTTGAGTGCGTATCGGCGGAAGACCGCAGCGGTGGCGCGGCGGGCGCCTCGGTCGCGCGCGTCGGCGTTGTCCCATGCCCGAGCGAGGGTGCGGGTGACTACCTGGTCGATTTCCTCGGCCAGGTTCCGCTCCGTGATGGTGAGGCCGGCAGGTGCGTGGTCGTGGATTATCCGCGACAGGACACCGATGTGGTCGTCGTCCAGGACGACGACGGCTTCGTCGGGGTGCTTTTCGGCGTTGACGATGGCCCGGGCCACCCGAAGCGCTTCGGACAGGAAGTCCAGTGCGTCCTGGGCATTCTGGATGATCCGGTCCCGCAGCTGCTTGATGCGCTCCGCGAGGGCGGTGTACTTCGCGGACCCCGGTTCGACGCCCTTGTCGAGGGCAGCCTTGATGTGGTCCAGGATTTCCGCTGCTGACGGCGGTGACGTGTCCGCGCCGTCATTTTTGTCGGTCTTGGGGCGGACGAGCGCCAGCAGCTCCTTGAGGACGGTGATGCCCTTGGCGTCCAGGACGAGGGTTTCCTCCTGGGAGGCGACCACGGAGAAGGAGTGGACGTGGGCGTTGATGATCTCCAGGACCATCGGCCCCAGCTCGGTCAGCCGTTCCTTCCTCTCCTCGTCGGAGGACTTCTTGAACAGGGTCGTGTACACGGACCCGAACAGTCCGAAGCCGTCGCTGTACTTGGCGACCCGCTTGTCGGTGTTGATGAACGGGTACAGGCGGGCCAGGAGCCGGTAGTCCTTGCTGAATACCTCGGCGGCGTCGGGGTTGGCGTCCAGGAAGATGTTGATGGCTCGGACGGACTGGTATCCGTGGACCGTCAGGTCGACGCCGTCCACGTCCGCGAGGAGGTCTTCGATGCGGGCGAAGGCGGTGCGGAATTCGGCGACCAGTTCGGCCAGGTCGGTGACGAACCCGCCTCCCTTGCTGGGCGCAGCCGCGGTGGGGTCGACGACGGCCCGTTGGACTTCTTCGGCCAGGCCGATGTAGTCCACGACCACGCCGGAGGTCTTCACGAAACCGGTCGGTGATACCCAGGTGCGGTTCGGGCGAGTGATCGTCTGGAACAGGTTGTGGGCCTTCAGTGGCTTGTCCAGGTAGAGGACTCCCTCGTTGGGAGCGTCGAACCCGGTCATCAGCTTCGCGGTCACCACTAGGAAGCACAGAGGATCGTCTGGGCTGAGGAACCGCCGCTTTTGCTCCTCTTCCTCGGTCTCCGAGAGCTGGTACGGCTTCATGTCAACGTCTTCGGTCTTGGAGTCCGAGACGGAGATGTTCACCTCTGCAGCGATCCGCTGGTGCTTCCCGACCTCGCCGAGCACCTGAGATGCCTCGAAGCCGGCAAGCAGCTCGTTGATCTTGTCCGTGTACGCCACAGCCAGCTCACGGTTGTAAGCGACGACCTGCGCCTTGAGGCCGTTGCGATAGGCGCCGGCCAAGTAGTGGTCCACGATGTGCTGGCAGACCGTGTGGATACGGTCAGGGTTGGCGAACACCGAGGTAAGGCGTCCGAACTTACGGGACAGGGCCTCGCGGTCAGGGTCGTCAAGGTCGAAGTCGTCGGCGAACTCGTCGAACTCGGCCTGCAACGCCTGGTCGTCCATCTCGAACGAGACCGGGTGCGGGTGCAATATGACCGGGACGGTCGCCTCGTCCAGCAGCGAGCGGGATACCGAATACCGGTGCAGCACCCTGCCCGGGTCGGCCTCTTCTCCGAAGAGGTCGAAGGTGTCGGTGGCGAGGTTCCTGATAGGGGTGCCGGTCATGCCGAAGAACCTCGCATTGGGCAGAGCTGCGCGCATCTGCCCGGCCAGGGACTTTTCATCGGAGGACTGGGTGCGGTGTGCCTCGTCTACGAGCACGATGATGTTGCTCCGGACCGACAGGTTCTTGCCGGCCTCGGCGAACTTGTGGACGGTCGTGGAGATGACACCACGCACGTCGTCGGCCAGCAGGGACCGCAGCTTTTGGCTGTTCGAAGGCTTGTGGAAGTACGCGTTCCCCATGGCGGAGGTGAAAACCCCTGAGGTCTGCCGGACGAGGTGATTCCGGTCCGAGAGCAGGATGATCGTGGGCGACTCGGTACGGGTATCGGCCAGTAGCAGCGCGGCGGCGAACACCATCAGCAGGGTCTTTCCGGAGCCCTGGTGGTGCCAGACTAGGCCCTTCGAGCCGCCCTGCAGGACGCGCTCGTGGATCAAGTGCGCAGCTTCCATCTGCGGATAGCGCGGCAGGTACTTCTTGTCGGTCCCGCCCCCGGCGGTGTCGAAGAGGGCGAAGTTGGCGAGCATGTCCAGGACCGTGGCCGGGTTCATCAACAACTCGACGGAGCGCTTGACGTCGGCGTATCCGGACAGGTTCTCGTCGTCGTCGGTTGACCGGAACGGTTGCCACAGGTTCGTGGGCGCGCCAGCGGCGCCGAACCGCAGCTTTAGCCCGTCCGTGGCGACGGCGAAAACGTTAGGCGTGAAGAACCAGGGATACTCGGTGGCGTACACGTCGTTGATCTCGCGGGCCGCGTCCGCCCACGCGGACTTCGAGGTCGGGGACTTCACCTCGACCACGACCAGGGGCAGGCCGTTGATCCAGTAGACGAGGTCGAACCGCCGGGAGGTCTTACCCGGCACGCTGATTGTCACCTCGTCCGAGACGACCAACGTGTTGGTGGTCAGTGTCTCGTAGTCGATCAACTTCAACGTGTGCCACACACCGTCGTTGTCCCGGAACTCCTTCCGCCCGCGCAACAAACGCAGCACCTGCTCGTTGGCCCGGACCAGTCCGCCTTCGACGGCGGTGACCGTGGCCACGACTTCCTCGACCACCACGTCGAGGTCAAACTCGTTGATCACCCCGGGGTTCAGCCTGACGATGGCGTCACGCAAGTGGGAGACGACCACCGTCTGGATGGTCTCCCGCGGCAGCGCCCGCCCGGCGGTGTACTCCCAACCCATCGGCAAAGACCACTGGATCATCTGGTTCTGGAACTCGCGCTCCCGAATACCCTTCGCCACGCCTTGGACCCCCCTAGTCGGACTAAACGTCGATGGTGATGCTCTGGTTCAACAGCCCCGACAGCAGCCCCACCCGTACTTCACGGAGGCGAGCGGCCTCCGCGCGTGTCGCCGCCAACGCAGATTCCATCGCGTCAAGTTCCATCGCCATCTCGCGTTGGCGGTCGAGTGACGGTACGCGCACGGCCATGCCCTTCGACCGCTTGGCGCTGATGTGCTTGATGTTGGTGCCACCTGCGACGTCGAGGAAGGCCCTGGACTCGTAGGCCCACATGCTCCAGTGGAAGACGAACTCAGGGATACAGACCCCTTCCAGTGCCCGTAGACGGATCAGGGTCATCTGCGTGCAGACGGGCGCTGGCAGCTCGTCTCGCCACATGGCCGGCATCCCGACGGCATTCGCGCTTGCGCTGCCCTCGGAGACCAAGACGTCGCCGTACTGGAGACCGAACTTCTTGCGCTCCGCTGGGTCGTAGTTCATCTCGAGCACATCGGACAGGTCGAGCGTCCCGTAGCCGACGTTCGCGGAACGGAGGTAGGGCGTCATGTACGGGCCGGCCGCCCTGTCAGGTGTCCGGCGCACGCCGGTGGAGAAGTCGAAGGCGTTTTCGGCTCTCACAGCTTCAACCGAGTCGTCGGTGATGAGGTCGGCTCGTCGGCGACGTAGAACCGCTGTCAGCGTCGTCGCCTCGACGCCGAGCGCGGTGATCTGGTCGTCCACTGCGCTGATGACCTCGACAATCCGTTCCTGGGTCGGCAACGGAGGCAAGGCGAGTGGGATGGCACGGAACGCAGCGTCAGAGATGGTCTTGCGGCGCAAGACAGTTCCCGAGGCACGGTTCTGCATCTCGTCCCAGAACACTGGCGTTTGGAAGTACAGCCCGAGGAACTCGGGGAGAGCTCTATGGTCAACTTCATAGGTGATGAACACACCAGAGACGTGGGTGCCGTCATGCTCCGCCCGTGCGACGCCTGCAGGAGCCTCGAACGCCGTGATCGTGCGGAGCACGACGTCATTCTCTCGTACCGTGTTCAGCGCCGTGTATTTCGAGACACCGCCTACGAATGGGTCCTTCTCGCCGAGGCCCCGGCCGTGCATCTGGACACTGACTGCGGGGTAGGTGACGCCATCCTCCACGGCCACCTTGCGGCGCACACGGGTCAGTGGGTCACCGAGGTTGATCTGCTGCCAGTCACTCATCGAAGCCCTCGATCCCTGCAGCGGCGAGGAGGGCGAGCATGCGCTGCTCAGTCTTTTGGCGCTCTGCTCGGGCGATGTTGTAGGCGTCGATGAGGGTGCCGAGGTCTTCCTGCTCGGCGGCGGCCTGCTTGATGTAGCGGCCGATGTTGAGGTCGTACCCGTTCGCCACAATCTCCGTGGTCGGGACGAATCGTGCCGGGAGTCCGCCTTCTCCGTTGGGGTCCACCGGGTTGCCGTCGGCGTCGAATTTCGAGTTGTAGGCGGTCACGACGTCGGCAATGTCGGCGGCGGTGAGGATGTTGCGATTCTTGGCCTTGGTAAACCGCTCGGAGGCGTCGATGAACAGGACGCCGTCCTGCCGCTCCGGCGCCTTGGTGCCGGCTGCACGGAACACCAGGATCGCAGTGGGGATGCTGGTGTTGTAGAAGAGATTGGCAGGCAGGCCGATGACCGCTTCCAGCAGTTCATAGTCCAGGACGCGTTGGCGGATGGAGGCTTCCTGGCCGCCTCGGAAGAGGACGCCGTGGGGCAAGACGACGCCGGCGCGCCCCTTCTCCGGTCCCATGCTGGCGATCATGTGCTGCACGAACGCCCAGTCCGCTGACGATTGCGGCGCGACACCGCCGATAGCGCGCGGGTCGTTCGTCCAAGGTTTCCACTTCAGGCTGTAGGGAGGGTTGGCGAGAATCACATCGAACTGCGCGACCGAGCCGTCTGGTTTCTTGAACCGGGGGTCCTTCAGAGTGTCGCCAACCTCGACCTGAAACTGGGTCAGGTTGTGCATGAAGAGGTTCATGCGGGCCACACCCGCGGTGTCTGGGACGGCCTCCTGCCCGTGCAGCTTGAGCGTGTAGCCACGCCTACTGTGGGCCTTCAGGAGGTTCGCAGAGGCGATGAGCATGCCGCCCGACCCACAGGTCGGGTCGTACACAGACTCGTGGCCCTTGGGGTCGAGGATCTCGACGATCAGCTCGACGACCTCACGCGGGGTGAAGAACTGGCCAGCGCGGGTCCCGGACCCGTCGGAGAACCGCTTCAGCAGATACTCGTACGCTCCACCGAGCACGTCGTGGGACATGTTGCCCTCGTGCATCTTTGGGGTGCGGTCCATCGCCTGCATGACCGCCGCCAGAACCTCTCCCGACAGCACCTCTTCGGAGGCCCAGGTCATGGACCCGAACAAGCGAGAGAACTTGTCAGGGTTGGCCGTCTCGATGGCCTGCAGGGAGGCACGGACCCGCTTGCCGAGGTCGGGGTGGGCGATGGTGGCGAGGACGGACGACCAGGAGGCGCGACGCTGCTGGACGGTGCCAGGGTGGATGAACGGGATCTCGAAGGACTGGTAGTCGCGGTATTCGATCTCGTGCGCTTCCTCGGCGGACAGGCCGTCGAGGCCCTCGTTTTCGGCGAGGAACTCCTGGTGGTGGTGCTCCCAGGTGTCCGACAGGTACTTCCAGAACATCAGCGGGAAGACGACCGAGGCGTACTGCGCTTCGGGCATCGCCACGCGCAACTCGTCGGCGGCGTCCCACAAACGGTTCTCGATCTCCTGCTGGGTCACTGCCATCAGTCGGGGATGTCCTTGCTGGTCGAAGGGCGGCGACCCGAAGGCCGTGGTGTTCCTGCTGGTCAGCCTATTTCCGGCGCACCCGGCATGGACGCGCCGGTGGTGCTCGGTCGGAGAACCCGCGCGGGGCGCCGTGTTCCCTGTACGGGCGAGGCACCAAAGATATCCCTCTCCAGGACCGCGAAATATGGCAAAAGGCCCACGCCGACGACGTGACCAGCGGTGGACGCTCTGCCCTGTGCCGGACACCGTGTTCGTCCGGCACCCTGAGCGGGGGGCTTCCTTACAGCCGGTCCTTCCAGTTGCGGATGGCCTGGTCGAGCCTTGAGCGCAGTCGGTCGGCCGCCGTCGTGCCAGGAAGCAGCTGTGGGTACGCCTCGCTGTCCTTCTTGGCGATCAAGGCGCCAAGTGTGGTGGAGCTCTGTGACGGGAAGACCAGCGAGCACTTCTTCCCGCCCAGTTCCTGGGCCAGCCCCAAGAACCCGCGGCCGATCCCGAGGCCAGGTGAGGCGGCGTAGTGCTTTGCCTCGATCGCGGCGACGAGCCCCCTGCTTCGGGGGTGGACCATGGCCCGGCGGCTCCGCTCGGCTTCCTGGTGATCCAGGACGGCGACATCGCACTCATGCGCCACCTTCGAGGTGGTGGCAGCGACGAACACGCCGAGGTGGATCTCCAGCCTCTTCTGCGTGCCGGGGAAGCTCACCAGGACGTGGGTGAAGTCACCCGACCACAGGTTTCCGGGAGCCCTGCGGAAACGCAGGGCAGTAGCCGGATTGCTGCCGTCCTGAGTCAGTAGTGCCATCCCACCTGCCGCCCGTGCGGCTTCGAGGCATACGACGAGCAGGGATGCCTCGTACAGGTCGGACTCGTCGGCGTTGCTCCGATACACGGGCTGCAGAGCGCCGATCGCCTGCTCGATGGCCACCACCAGGTCGGCCTTTTTCACTGGATGACCTCCACAGAAGTGTCGGACTCCTCGGACAGGAGCTCTCGGACGATCGTCAAGGCGACCCAGGCGCGTTCCGTCTCGGCTTTGAGGTCGAGGTAGGAGATCTCCTCCAGCTCCGGATCGCCGAACTCGATCGAGAGATCCATCTCCCGCGTGCGGGCGATGTCCAGGGCGGCCTTGCGTGACGCGTGCATGGTCTCGGCGAGCGTCAGCAGGGATGAGCGGATGAGGCCAAGGCGCTCGTCGTCGGTGTACGGGAGCACGGCGATGTCTGCTTTGCCAAGGGGCGGAAGCTCGGCCTCAGCCAGCCGGCTGGCGCGGGCTTCGTACTCCCCCTCCTGCTTGAGGCGCGGCTCGGAAACCACCCGACCCTGCCGGACCTCCTGCTTCAGCTGGTCAGCGAGATCCGGCAACTCTTCTGCGAGCTGCGTCATGATGTGCACGAAATGGTCACTGCCGTCCACAGGCGCGATCCCCTCCCTCATCTCCGGTCAGGACTGTAACCACTGGGTCTGACAGGCGTGCTTGTGGTCCACGTCTGGTGATCCATCCGACACCTATGACGAGTTCGGTGAACCGGGCGTGCTGCCGCCTGGCAGCCCACAGCCAACGGCCTTGAACACGCTCTCTGTTGATGTGTCCGTGGTCGCTCCTATCGTGGACGGATGGCCAATGGCGTGTGGCACACCGGATATGGCATAGCGATCAATCTGTCCCTGCCCGACCTCGGTCACCCGGGGCGTCCCGATCTGTTGCGCGAGATCACTGCACGCGTCGCCGACCGCGATCCGCAGCTTCTTGAATGCCTGGCGCATCACGACGGGCGAGAGTGCCTGTCGGAGACCGGCGGGAAGTCTCCGTGGATGTTCATCCGCCGAGGCCGCGTCGGTGGCCGTCGGCCGCTCGTCGTCTCGCACCTGCCGATCACGCACAAGGCGACGCCAGCGGAGGGCGAGGCGCACAAGGCCACGAAGGAGCGGATCGTCGAGACCGCTTCCCGGTGCGGCCTAGACGCCGAAGCGGAAGTGCCCACGGCGAACCGACGGAGCATCACCGATGCCCTCGTCACAGGCCCTGGGGACATTCGGATCGGCTGGGAGATCCAGTACCACCACCTCAGCCCCAGCAGTGTGCACCGCCGCTCGGTCAACGCGGTGCAGCACGACATCACGCCCTGTGGGTGGCCAAGGACCGCACAGCCTCCTTGATCGACCGCGCCCCTTGGGCTCGTGTCGACGCCATGCCGTGGAGGGAGATCGCCGGCGGCAAGGAGATGGTGATCCGCGGTGGCTACCGCTACCTCCAGGTGTGGAAGTGCGTGCCCAGCAGCGACCGGCACTGCCTCCTGTCCGACGGCGCCGGTCATTGTGGCGGTCTTCACTCCGACTGGTTCGTGCCTGCGCTCTGCGAGCCGGAGAAGAAGGCGGTCCACCTCGAAGACCTCGTCTTGTCGAGCGCTACGGGGGAGAGCGTGCCGGTCTACGTCCCCAACCGCGGCAGCGGCCGGGCCGGACGGCACATGTGGGTGCCCTCGGCTGACTGCAGGCGGTGGCGGGAGCTAATCGGCGAGAAGGAACTTCTCCTCGATGCCCCAGCGCAGGAGGACGACGAGATCACCTTCGCCGAGCAGGAGATAGACCGGACCTGCTGGGCCGGTGAGGAAGGCTGGTTCGTTAGCGACGCCCGGCCGATCCGCGATCTCGGCCAGCCCACCGGCGGCTTCACCCTCCCCAGAATGCCGACACAGCGGTCCCGGAAGCCGATGCTGATCATTGCCGTCGAACGGGCCGCTGCCTCCGCCGCGCTGGGCTGCCCACCATGGGAGCTGGGGCCATGCGCCGAGTGTGGGCAGCTGATGCGTCGGTACGGGCGTGACGCAGCCCTGTGCTGCGCTGTGTGCCGCGCGGTCCTCAACGGTCGGTAGCGACGGTTGCTCAGCAGCGACAACTGAGACCAAAACTGAGACCAGGAAACGCGAAGAGCCCCGCTGCTTACAGCGGGGCTCTTCGACATCGTGCCCGGTGAGGCACTGGCGGAGGATACGAGATTCGAACTCGTGAGGGGTTGCCCCCAACACGCTTTCCAAGCGTGCGCCCTAGGCCACTAGGCGAATCCTCCGCCGCAAACAATACAAGACGTCGGGGAGTGCTCGCGAACTCGATCCGGGCCTCCGGGATCGGGTACTGTGTGCGGAGCCCCTCACGTGGCGCTATCTGACTGAACTCCCCCAGGGCCGGAAGGCAGCAAGGGTAGGTCGGCTCTGGCGGGTGCGTGGGGGGCGCTTGCGTTGGGGGTGGTGGTAGGGGGGCGTTGTCGTAGGGGGCCGATATCGTCGTAGGTGTGTCGTCCCTTGCGCTGTACCGCCGTTATCGCCCCGAGTCATTCGCCGAGGTCATCGGGCAGGAGCATGTCACTGACCCGCTGCAGCAGGCCCTGCGGAACAACCGGGTCAATCATGCGTACCTGTTCAGTGGGCCGCGTGGCTGTGGGAAGACGACCAGTGCGCGCATCCTCGCGCGCTGTCTGAACTGTGAGCAGGGGCCGACGCCGACGCCGTGCGGGGAGTGCCAGTCCTGCAAGGACCTGGCCAGGAACGGGCCGGGGTCCATCGATGTGATCGAGATCGACGCCGCGTCGCACGGTGGTGTGGACGATGCCCGTGATCTTCGCGAGAAGGCGTTCTTCGGGCCCGCGGGCAGTCGTTACAAGATCTACATCATCGACGAGGCGCACATGGTCACCTCGGCGGGCTTCAACGCGCTGCTGAAGGTGGTCGAGGAGCCGCCGGAGCATCTCAAGTTCATCTTCGCGACCACCGAGCCCGAGAAGGTCATCGGCACGATCCGGTCGCGTACGCACCACTATCCGTTCCGGCTGGTCCCGCCGGGGACCCTGCGCGACTATCTCGGCGAGGTGTGCGGGAAGGAGCGGATCCCGGTCGCGGACGGGGTGTTGCCGCTGGTCGTACGGGCCGGTGGCGGGTCCGTGCGTGACTCGATGTCCGTCATGGACCAGTTGCTCGCGGGCGCGGCCGAGGACGGTGTGACGTACGCCATGGCGACGGCCCTGCTCGGTTATACGGACGGGTCGCTGCTCGATTCGGTGATGGACGCGTTCGCGGCGGGGGACGGGGCCGCGGCGTTCGAGATCGTGGAGCAGGTCATCGAGGGCGGAAACGACCCTCGGCGCTTCGTCGCCGATCTGCTGGAGCGGCTGCGGGACCTGGTCATTCTGGCCGCCGTGCCGGATGCCGGGGAGAAGGGGCTGATCGACGCCCCCGCCGATGTCGTCGAGCGGATGCAGGCCCAGGCGTCGGTCTTCGGCGCGGCCGAGCTGAGCCGGGCGGCCGACCTGGTCAACACCGGGCTCACGGAAATGCGCGGGGCCACCTCGCCCCGGCTTCAGCTGGAGCTGATCTGCGCGCGGGTACTGCTGCCCGCGGCCTTCGACGACGAGCGGTCGGTCCAGGCGCGGCTCGACCGGCTGGAGCGGGGGGCGGCCGCGGCCGCCTCCGTCGCGGGGGCCGCGTTCTCGGCCGGGGGTCCAGGTCCCGCGACGGGGTACGTCCCCGGGCCCGAGGCGCACGCGCCCGTACCGCCCGCGATGCCCGGAGCGCCCGCGCCCGTCTCACCGGCCGTGCCGTATGCCGCACCGGAGCCCGCCGCTCCGCCGTCCGCGCCCCCGTCGGCCCCCGCTCCCGCCGCCGAGCCGCAGCGGCCCGGTGCCTGGCCCTCCGCCGACGGCGCCCCGGAGGCTCCGGGGCGCCGTCCCGGCGGTTGGCCCACCGCGTCGGCGCCCGGACAGGGACAGGGGGCCGCGGCGGCGCCGGGACCCACGTCCGCGCCGGCCGCTCCCCAGCCCGCTGCCGCCGCGCCGGCCCCCGGTATGACGCAGGGCGCCGGTCAGGTACGGAACATGTGGCCGGACATCCTGGAGGCCGTGAAGAACCGACGGCGCTTCACCTGGATCCTGCTCAGCCAGAACGCGCAGGTCGCGGGGTTCGACGGCACGACGCTCCAGGTCGGCTTCATCAACGCGGGCGCCCGCGACAACTTCACGAGCAGTGGCAGCGAGGACGTGCTCAAGCAGGCGCTCTCCGAGCAGTTCCATGTGCAGTGGAAGATCGAGGCGATCATCGACCCGTCGGGCGGCACCGCCGGGCCTCAGGCGACCGGAAGCGGCGGCGGGGGCGGCGGAGGTTACGGCGGCGCCGGCGGTGCAGGCGCGCCCGGCTCCAGCGGGGGGCCCGGCTCCGGCGGTGGGCCCGGCTCGGGCGGTGGGTACGGCGGCGGTGGGTACGGGGGCGGTGGCGGTTACGGCGGCGCCCCCTCCGCCTCGAACGCCGCCGCCCCGGCAGCCCCGCAGGCACAGCGCCCCGCGCAGCCCGCGCACGCGTCGCAGTCGTCGCCCGCCCCCGCGTCCCAGGCCCCTGCCGCTTCCGGCACGGCGCGATCCGAGCCGCCGCGCCGCCAGAACGGACCCGACCGCTCGGACCGGCCGGACAACAGACCCGTCGCGCCCGCGAAGCCTCCCGTGGCACCGGAGGACGACATTCCGGAGGAGGACGATCCGGATCTCGTCGACTCCGCGCTCTCCGGTCATGAACTGATCGTGCGCGAGCTGGGAGCCACGGTTGTGGAGGAATACACAAACGAATAGCGGTCCGTCTTTCGGCGACCCGTCCAAGCCCGCCCCAGGCCCGCACACGGAGCGGCGCCCCGTCCGGGCTAGGCTGCCCCTCGTGAAGGTCCTTGTCATCGGCGGCGGCGCCCGCGAACACGCCCTGTGCCGCTCTCTCTCCCTCGACCCCGAGGTCACCGCTCTGCACTGCGCGCCCGGCAACGCCGGCATCGCCGAAGTGGCCGAGCTGCACCCGGTGGACGCGCTGGACGGTACGGCCGTGGCCCGCCTCGCCACCGAGCTGGAGGCCGGGCTCGTCGTCGTCGGGCCCGAGGCCCCGCTGGTGGCCGGGGTCGCCGACGCCGTACGGGGCGCGGGCATCCCGTGCTTCGGCCCGTCCCGGGAAGCGGCCGAGCTGGAGGGTTCCAAGGCCTTCGCGAAGGATGTGATGGCCGCGGCGAACGTTCCGACGGCCCGTAGTTACGTCTGCACCACCCCCGAGCAGATCGACGACGCGCTCGACGCCTTCGGCCCGCCGTACGTCGTCAAGGACGACGGGCTGGCCGCCGGGAAGGGCGTCGTCGTGACCGCGGATCTCGCCGTGGCGCGCGAGCACGCGATCGGCTGTGACCGTGTCGTCATCGAGGAGTTCCTCGACGGCCCCGAGGTCTCCCTCTTCGCCATCACCGACGGCGAGACGGTCCTTCCGCTCCAGCCCGCGCAGGACTTCAAGCGCGCCCTCGACAACGACGAGGGCCCCAACACGGGCGGCATGGGGGCGTACTCGCCGCTCCCGTGGGCCGACCCCAAACTGGTGGACGAGGTCCTGGAGACCGTTCTCCAGCCGACGGTCAACGAACTGCACCGCCGCGGTACGCCCTTCTCGGGGCTGCTGTACGCGGGCCTCGCGATCACCGGACGCGGCGTGCGGGTCATCGAGTTCAACGCGCGCTTCGGCGACCCGGAGACGCAGGTGGTTCTGGCGAGGCTCAAGACGCCGCTGGCCCGCGTCCTGCTGGCGGCGGCGGAGGGAGACCTCGCCGCGCTGCCCCCGCTGACCTGGCGCGACGACGCGGCGGTCACGGTGGTCGTCGCCTCGCACAACTACCCGGACACGCCGCGCACCGGCGACCCGATCGAGGGTCTGGGGGAGATCGCGGAACAGGATGCCCCCGACGCGTACGTCCTGCACGCCGGCACCCGGCGTGAGGGCGACACGGTCGTGAGCGCCGGCGGCCGCGTGCTGTCGGTGACGGCGACGGGCAAGAGCCTGACGCAGGCCAGGGAGCGCGCGTACACGGCGCTGCGCCGCATCCGTCTGGCGGGCTCCCAGCACCGCACGGACATCGCCCGCGAGGCCGCGGAGGCTGCCGAGGCTGCCGAGGCCGCGGAGACCGCGGGAGCCTGAGCTCGGCCGCCGTCCCCGTGAGCGGCGCCGTCCGCGTGAGCGGGCGCCGTCCCCGTGAGTGCCCGCCGTCCCCGTGACCCGGCCGCCGTCCGCGTGAGCGCCCGCCGTCCGGGAAACCGGGCGGCCGCGGGACCGGTCGCCTGCCCTCGCGGGCGCCCCCGCCCGGGCTGCCGCGCCGCACCCCTCACCCACCCACCCCCTCTCGTCAGCAGCTTTACCCAAAGCCATTCCATCGGGTGACCGTTGGGCCATCCGGATGACGGGTCCCCAGCGTCCAACTAGGGTGCGGCGCAGGCGTTCCGGCACTTGGCCCACCGGCATTGCGATGTCAGTGACGGGTGCCACAGTGGGGGAGTGAGCAACGCAGGCCGCAGGGCAGAGGGGGTGAGGTCCGACCATGTCCGGTTCCGGTATCGGTGAGGAGATGGGTGCTCAGGGCGCCCGTGTACGGGCTCTCGCCGTGCTGCGCATCCGCAGCAGGGCGCTGGCCGTGGCGCTGTTGCCCGCCGCCGTCGCCGTCGTACTGCTCGTTGGCGGGGCCACGGGCCGCATCAGCGGCGGAGGCTGGGACATCGCGCGCTGGGTCGTGACGGGCTTCGCGCTCGTCGTGCTGCTGCTCGCGGGCGCCGTCGCCGCCGTGGTCGCCCGCGCCAGGCCCGCGCTCAGCCCCACCGTCCCGGTCACCGAGAAGGCCGCCCCCGACCTCTACCGGCTGGTGCGCGATCTCGCGGAGCGGCTCGATGTGCCCGCGCCCTCCGCCATAGCGCTGACCCCGGACTGCGACAGCTGGCTGGAGGACCGTACGCATCCGGCGCACGCCGACGCGCTCGCGCGTACGCACTCGGACCCAAATACGCATCGCCATACGCGTCGCCGCGCGCTGTCCGGCTTCGGCGGCGGCCGTCGGCGCGCCGCCCGGCGGATCCCCGCCGCCCCCGTCCTCGTGATCGGTTCGCCCTTCCTGTGGTGGATGCGGGTCGCCGAGCTGCGCGCCGTACTCGCCCCCGTCGTGGCGGGTACGGGACCCTCGGCGCACCCGGACATAGCCGCGGCCCGCCGGTTCGTCCGGGGGCTGGACGCGGCGGTGGCCGTCGCGTCCCGGCCCGGCGTGGGGCCGATACGGCGGGTGGCGCTGGGTTTTGTCGGCCGGGTCGCCAAGCTGCTGCTGCGCGGCTGCGGCGAGCACGCCGCGCTGATGGAGCGCGGCGTCGCGGCGGCCGCGTCCGAGCGCGCACAGGCGGTGGACTACGGTCTGCGGATCGTCGCCCAGGAACAGGTCGGTCTCGCGTACGCGGGCTGGGACCGGCTGCTGACCAGGGTCGCGCTGCCCGCTTGGCGCATGGGCCGCTGGCCCTCCCGGCTGGACGCGGGCGTGGTGTCCGCGCTCACCGAGCTGTCTCGCCGTGACAGCCTCGCCGAGGGCTTCGCCTCCCGGCTCGGCGAGCGCCCCGCCTGCGATCTGCTCGAAGAACCGGGCGTGGTCGACGAGGCGGCCTCCTTGCTGGCCGCCCGGCTCTTCCACGGCGGCCCGGCCGAGGTGGGCCCGGACTGGTCCCCGGTGGACTGGCAGCAGTATCCGGAGGAGGTCGTCGACCGTAAGTGGCGTACGGAAGCGGCCAGGCTGCACCGCGTCCTCGACACCATGGGGGTACGGCGCTCCGCCGACCCCGCGGGCTCCGCCCTGAGCCCCGGTCCGACCCTGGAACGCGTCATCGACCACCTCTCCCGGCACGGCGCCGGGCCGGACGGAGCCACCTGCCCCACCGGCCCCACCGGGACACCCACCGGCCCCACCGGGACACCCACCGGGGCCAGTGGCTTCACCATGGCCGGCGCGGCGAGCAAGACCAGCGACACAGCCAGGACGGCCGGAATCGCCACGAACGGTGCCGCCGCAACGACCGGAGCCGCCAGGACCGGTGAGGTCAGTGAGGTCGGCGAGGCCAGTGAGGCCGGGGACGCCCTGGCCGCAGGCATCAGCGCGGAGCTGGCCCGGGAAGAGGCGGCGGCCCCGGCCGCCCCGGCCGAGGCCGCGAGCGACGCCCTCGCGCTCTGGGGCACCGACCCGCTGCCCCTCTTCCCGCTCCAGCCGCCCCGCAGCGGCCGTGAGCTGCTGGCCGACCATGTCACGGCGATGGTCTGCTGCTCCGCCGTCGATACGGCGGGCGCTGTGCCCGGCCTCGACTGGCTCGACGGCCCGGCACTCCTGATCGACGGCGAGCGCCGAGCGGATCTGGGCGGGCGCGTCCTCAGCCTGGTCGAGGGCGGCGACGCCGAGCCGCTCCGTTCCTGGCTGATGTCGCTCGGCGTACGGGCCGAGAAGCCCGTACGCCTCGTGTGAGTCCCGCCACACACCCCTGAGTCCCGCCGCACATCCACCCGACAGCCCGACATCGCCGAAACACCGGCCAACACCGGCCAACAGCGCACGGCAGCGCACGGTGCCGGGCCCGGCACCGTGCCCGCCGTCCGCCCTGCGGGCGGCCATCGGGGCCCATCCCTTATCACACCGTGAATCCCGATTGTCGCGTTCCGTTAAGGTTAATTCGCAACGAACGGTGACGGAGTGCGTGCGTAATGTGATGTGCTGGGGGTCGCCGCTTACACCCGACCGCTTCACCGGCCGGATAAACGGTCGTATCACCGGCGCGTCGGTGCTCGCGTCGGCGCATTTGTCAACGGTCGTGCCACCTGATGGCGCGGGGGCTCGGAGGAGGGGCGCACCATGGGGGCGGACCAGATCCGGCGGTGGGAATCGGGCGCGCTCGCCCACGCGGTCAGCGATCCCTTCGGCCAGGGCCCGCTGCCCTGGCTGCGCGGCAGCGAGAACTACTTCGACGACACCGGCCATGTCGTGCCCTGGTACGCCGATCCGAACCTGGGCAGCGGCAGCCAGGGCAACCACGCCGGTCACGGCAACCACGGCGGTCACCACAGTGGCCACCACGGCGGCAGCGCCGGCAGTGGTGGTACCCGTACCGCCGACGACGTACGACGCCAGATCAAGGGCTTCGCGTCCACCGGCGCCGTCGCCCCCGGCGAGGCCATCGACTTCCATGTCACCGTCGACCCGCCCCAGCAGTTCTCGGTCGACATCTACCGGATCGGACACTACGGCGGCGACGGCGCCCGCAAGATCATCACCAGCCCCCGGCTCTCCGGGATCGTCCAGCCGCCCCCGCTCGCCGCCGACCGGACCGTCTCCTGCCATCACTGGTGGCTCTCCTGGCGGCTCCAGATCCCGTCGTTCTGGGCCCTCGGCGCCTATGTCGCCGTCCTCACCACCGTCGACGGCTACCGCTCCCACATCCCCTTCACGGTCCGCGACAGCCACCCCGCCGACCTGCTCCTGCTCCTCCCCGACATCACCTGGCAGGCCTACAACCTCTATCCCGAGGACGGCCACACCGGCGCCAGCCTCTACCACGCCTGGGACGAGGAGGGCCGGCTCCTCGGCGAGCAGGACGCCGCCACGACCGTCTCCTTCGACCGCCCCTACGCGGGCGCGGGGCTGCCCCTCCACGTCGGCCACGCCTACGACTTCATCCGCTGGGCCGAGCGGTACGGCTACGACCTCGCCTACGCCGACACGCGCGATCTGCACGCGGGCCGCGTCGACCCCAGCCGCTACCGGGGCCTGGTCTTCCCCGGCCATGACGAGTACTGGTCCGTCCCCATGCGCCGGACCGTCGAGGCCGCGCGCGACGGCGGCACGTCACTCGTCTTCCTCTCCGCCAACACCATGTACTGGCAGGTGGAGTTGGGGCCCTCGGCCTCCGGCGTCCCCGACCGTCTGCTCACCTGCCGCAAGCGCCGCGGCCCTGGCCGCCCGGCACTCTGGCGCGAGGTGGACCGGCCGGAGCAGCAGCTGCTCGGTATCCAGTACGCGGGCCGCGTCCCCGAGCCGCGCCCCCTGGTCGTACGGAACGCCGATCACTGGCTCTGGGAAGCCAGCGGCGCGACCGAGGGCGACGAGATCGAGGGCCTGGTCGCGGGTGAGGCGGACCGTTACTTCCCGCGCACCGCGCTCCCCGAACACCAGGACCGGATCCTGCTCGCGCACTCCCCGTACCGCGATCTCGACAACAGCAAGCGCCATCAGGAGACCTCGCTCTACCGCGCCCCGTCCGGCGCGCTCGTCTTCGCGTCGGGGACCTTCGCGTGGTCCCCGGCGCTGGACCGGCCGGGCCATGTGGATCCCCGTATCCAGCGCGCGACCGCCAACCTCCTGGACCGGATCTGCAAGCGGGACTGACGGCCCACGAATCCCGACGCCCGCGAATCCGACTGGCCACGAATCTTGGAAACGGCGCATGGCACCCCCTACGAGCCGGCACCCCCTACGAGCTGGGACTTCCGGCATACGGGAGAATCGAGGCGATCTCTCTGATCGGACAGAACCACGGGGAGGAACCGTGTCCGGATTCGTAGAAAAGCCCGAGCCCGTAGAGGTGCCGGGTCTGGTGCACATCCACACCGGCAAGGTGCGGGATCTGTACCGGAACGAGGCGGGCGACCTCGTGATGGTCGCCAGTGACCGAATGTCCGCGTACGACTGGGTGCTGCCCACCGAAATCCCCGACAAGGGAAGGGTGCTCACCCAGCTCTCGCTCTGGTGGTTCGAGAAGCTTCTCGACCTCGTGCCCAACCATGTGATCTCCACAGACCTCCCCGCCGGCGCCCCCGCCGACTGGGCCGGCCGTACCCTCATCTGCCGGTCGCTCCGGATGATTCCGGTGGAGTGCGTCGCCCGCGGCTATCTGACGGGCTCGGGTCTCGCCGAGTACGAGGAGTCCCGCACCGTCTGCGGGCTCGCGCTCCCCGAAGGGCTCATGGACGGCTCCGAGCTGCCCGCCCCGATCTTCACGCCCGCCACCAAGGCGGCCGTCGGTGACCACGACGAGAACGTCCCGTACGAGGAAGTGGCCCGCAAGGCCGGCGCGGAGACCGCCGCTCTGCTGCGCCGGGCGACCCTCGACGTCTATGGCCGGGCCCGGGACATCGCCCGCGACCGGGGGATCATCCTCGCCGACACCAAGTTCGAGTTCGGCTTCGACGGCGATCAGCTGGTGCTCGCCGACGAGGTGCTGACCCCCGACTCCTCGCGTTTCTGGCCGGCCGCCGACTGGAAGCCGGGCCGCCCGCAGCCGTCGTACGACAAGCAGTACGTACGCGACTGGCTGACCTCCCCGGCCTCCGGCTGGGACCGCCGAAGCGAGCAGCCGCCGCCCCCGCTGCCGCAGGAGATCGTCGACGCGACCCGCGCGAAGTACCTGGAGGCGTATGAACTCCTCACCGGCCTCAGCTGGCAGTAAGCCCCGGCTCAGCCCGCACGAGCGGCGGCCCGAACACCGAGAAGCCCCCCGGTCGATCAGACCGGGGGGCTTCCACACTGAGCGGACGACCAGGTTCGAACTGGCGACCTCAACCTTGGCAAGGTTGCGCTCTACCAACTGAGCTACGTCCGCGTGCGCCGTGGCGCGGAGCCAACTATACCCAACCTCGCTCGCGTGCGAGACGCACCGCCGTATGCCGGTTCTCCGCCCCCAGTTTGGAAGCCGCCGACGACAGATAGTTCCGTACGGTCCCCTGCGACAGCGACGCGCGCTCCGCGACCTCCGAGATCGGTGCTCCGTCCGCCGCCAGCTCCAGGACCTCGGCCTCCCGCGCGGTCAGCGGCGAGTCCCCGGCCGAGATGGCGTCCGCCGCCAACTCGGGGTCGACGAAACGGTTCCCGGCGTGGACGGTACGGATGATCTCGGCGAGCTGCCGCGCGCTCACCGTCTTCGGTACGAAGCCCCGTACGCCCGCGGCCAGCGCCCGCTTCAGATGGCCGGGCCGGCCATGGCTCGTCACGATCATCGTCCGGCAGCCGGGCAGATCCGTACGGAGCGATGTGGCGACTTTCACACCGTCCGCGCCGGGCATCTGGAGATCCAGTACGGCCACATCGGGCCGGTGGGCCCGTGCCATAGCCAGTGCCTCGGGCCCGGAGGCCGCCTCGGCGACCACGACCAGATCGTCTTCGAGCGCGAGCAGCGCGGCGAGCGCACCCCGGATCAGATGCTCGTCGTCGGCGAGCAGGACGCGAACAGGACTCATACCGTCACTTCCTCGCCGGTCTCGGTCTCGCCGGCCTCATTGGCCTCGTCGCCCTCATCGCTCTCACCGGGCTTATCGGGCTCATCGGGCACGGCGCGGACATGCTCGGTGGCCGACCTTGGCAGCGGCACCCGCGCCGTCAGTACGAAGCGGCCGTCCGCCGTACTCCCCGCTTCGAGGGTCCCGTCCAGCGCGGCCAGTCTTTCCCGCAGCCCGGCGAGCCCAGAGCCATTCCCGGACAGCCCGGAGTCCTTCCCGTCGAGCCCGGCCCCCTTCCCGGACAGCCCGGATCCGCGTCGCGCGAGCCCGGAGCCCTTCCCGGCGGAGCTCTTCCCGGCCCGCGCATCGGTGTCGGCGTCCGGCACCCCGTCGTTCTCCACGATCAGGACCACCTCCCGGCCGCCGGACCCGGGCGCCCCGGAGTCCCCAGGCGCCCCGGACTCCCCGGGCGCCCCGGACTCCCCGGGCGCCCCGGTCCGCGACAGCCGTACGGTGCACCGCCGGGCGTCCCCGTGCCGCAGCACATTCGTCGTCGCTTCCCGTACCACCCACCCGAGAGCCGACTGGACCTCGGCGGACAGTCCGCCGAGATCGCCCCCCTTGATCCGGCAGTTGATGCCCGCCGCCTTCAACACCCCCCGGGCTCCTTCCAGTTCGGTGTGCAGATCCGCCTCCCGGTAGCCGCGTACGACCTCCCGTACCTCCCGCTGCGACTCCTGCGCGATCTGCTGTACCTCGGTCATCTGGGTCACCGCCCCCGGCCGGTCACGCTCGGCCAGCTGGACCGCCAGCTCGCTCTTCAGCGCGATCACCGCGAGATTGCGGCCCATGACATCGTGCAGATCGCGCCCGAAGCGCAGCCGCTCCTCCGCGATCGCGAGCCGCGTATGCAGCTCGCGCGCCTCGTCCAGCTCCCAGACGACGCTGACCAGCCAGGCCGAGAAGACATAGGTGGAGGCGAGAGCCGCACCCACGGCGATGACCCCGGCCCCGTTCGCGACGGCGTTGTTCCACTCCAGCCCCAGCACCAGACTCATGGCCGCCGTGCCGGCCGCCGTACCGAGCACGGCGTACACCCTGTGCGCCACCGTGCGCAGGCCCAGAGCGATCGCCGACAGACCGAAGCCGGCGATCCCCATCAGGAGAAACGCGTAGCTCTGGTCCTGAGGAATGGAATTGGAGTTCCGCAGCGCGAGCAGGATGATGATGCCTCCGCCGGACAGCGCGGAAACGCTCAGAACCAGCCGTACAGGCTGCTCCCGTCGGCCGAGACGCCAGTCCATGGCCATGGACAGCAGCACAGCACAGAGCGTGGCATGCGCGATGACCAGCAGAAACAGCCAGCCGCCGAGCTGCCCCCCGACCTTGCCCCCGGCCCCGTCGAGGAGCTGCGGAACGCCGATCCCGCCGACCTCTATGACCGCGAGGGTGTGGAACGTCCAGCGGGTGTAGAGCTCGACCTTGACCATGTTGCTCCTGGTCGGCCCGCCCCTGCCGTGCCACCAGCCCGTCAGTCTGGACATCGCGCCCTTCCTCGGTGTCCTGGTGCCTGTGTCCGTGTCTCAGCGACGTGGCTCCCAGCGGAACCATCGCTGTACAGCAAACACTGAGAGGATGGTCCAAACCAAGGCGCTCAGCGCTGCGCCGAGCAGGTCATACCCTTCCGTTCCGCCGAGCCAGCCCGCGCGGATCAGCGTCATGGCCCCGGTCACCGGCAGCAGCTCGCAGATGGAGGCGATCCGTTCGGGCAGCGCCTCCAGCGGTACGAACAGCCCCGAGCCGACCACCGAGATCATGAACAGCGGCATGCTGGTGATCTGGGCGCTCTCGACGGTACGGGTGAAGGCGGAGGTCACCGCCGCCAGCGCGCTGAGCAGCACCAGCCCGAGCAGCAGTCCGCCGACCAGCACCACCGGCTGCCGCGGCGCGCGGACGTCGAGGAACGCGACCGCGGCGGCGATCATCACGGCGGACTGTGCGAACGCCAGCCCGGCCGACGGCAGCGCGGTGCCGATCAGTATCTCCCGGTCGGACGCCTCCATCGTGCGCAGCCGCTTGAGCACCAGTTCCTCACGCCGCGCGGTGTACGCGGCGGTGAGGCTGCCGTAGACGGCCATCATCAGCACCATGCCGATGCCGCCGGTCATCGACGCCTCGATGACGCTGATCCCGGTGTCGCCGAGGTCGATCCTGCCCAGCGATTCCCTGATCGCCACGATCATGCCCAGCGGTACGAGCAAGGCGGTGAACAGCGCCGTCCTGTTCCGTACGAGCAGCGAGAACTCGGCCCGGCCGAGCGCCTTGAGGCGGTCCCCGGTCGTTGTCGTGCGTACGTGGGTCTCCCCGCTCCGCGGGATCTCCGTCTTCAGCCGGCTCACTGTGCTCATCGTGCGTCCACCGTTCCCGCTGTTCCCGCCGTTCCGGCTGTTCCGGCTGTTCCCGCTGTTTCCGCGGTCGGGGCCGCGATGTCGAGAAAGGCCTCTTCGAGGGAGGCGGACCGTGCGTCCAGCGCCCCCAGCTCCACGTCCGACTCCTCGGCCCATCGGAGGAGTTCGCTCAGATCCCGCTGGAGCCGCTGCGTACGGATCTCCACCGCCTGTCCGTCCGCCGCCGCCCGCAGGGACAGCGGGAGCCGTCCGGCGGGGACGTCCTCGGGCAGCACGAAGCGGATCCGGGCCGGCCGGGTGGCGGTCACCTCGGCCGGGGTGCCGGTGACATCGATCCGGCCCTGGTGCATGATCGCCAGCCGGTCGGCAAGGGTCTCGGCCTCCTCCAGATAGTGCGTGGTCAGCAGCACAGTGGTGCCGCCGTCCCGCAGCTCCCTGACCAACTCCCAGGTGTCGCGCCGCCCTTCGGCGTCCAGCCCGGTCGTCGGCTCGTCGAGGAAAAGCACCTCGGGCCGGCCGAGCAGCGCGAGCGCCAGATCCAGACGCCGCTTCTCCCCGCCGGAGAGCTGCTTGACGCGTACACCGGAGCGCTTGGTGAGCCCCACCAGATCCAGCGCTTCCGGGGTCGGCCGCGCCCCGCTGGTGCAGCCGGCGCACATCGCCACGGTCTCGGCGACCGTCAGATCGGACGGGAAGCCGCCCTCCTGGAGCATCATTCCCATCCGGGGCCGGACGGCCTTCCGCTCGGTGTACGGATCGTGGCCGAACACCCGGACCGTGCCGCCGCTGGGTCGCGCCAGGCCCTCCAGCAGTTCGACGGTGGACGTCTTGCCCGCGCCGTTCGTCCCCAGCAGCGCGAACAGCTCGCCGCGCGCCACGGAGAAAGAGACACCGTCCACCGCTGTGAAGCCGCCGGCGTATGCACGCCTCAGCTCTTCCACCTCGATTACCGCGTCGTTCATCATGCCTTCGAGGTTTCCGCCGGACCGGTGTGGACGGCAGTGCGCGGTGTCATCGCGGGGGATGACATTTGTCATCGGTGACCGGGACATACGACATACGTAGAAGGCCCCGGTCGAAATGACCGGGACCTTCATCTCTGAGCGGACGACCAGGTTCGAACTGGCGACCTCAACCTTGGCAAGGTTGCGCTCTACCAACTGAGCTACGTCCGCAGTGCGTCGGAAGACCGCCGCGAACACCACTCTACCTGATCCAAATGGGCCGGTGGACCACTGGACCGGAGAGCGATGCAGAGCGGGTGACAGGAATTGCACACTGCGCCTCCCCCTTGGAAAGGGGGCGTTCTACTACTGAACTACACCCGCACGCTGCTTGGGGTTTGGCCTTTCGACCTTGCCCCTCGGCGTGGTCCAAACTCTAGCCGATCAATGGGGGTGCTGTGCAACTCCGTGCGCCGCGGGGAGCGCTGTCCGCGGGACCGGGCCGCGCCGAGCCCGCGGAACCGGGTGCCGCGGGCTCAACTCGCCTCACGGAACGCCTCGTAGACCCGCTTGGGGATCCGGCCCCTGGCCGGCACCTCCATCTTGTGGGACTGCGCCCAGGCGCGGACCGCCGCCGGGTCGGGCGCGAGGGTGGTGTGCCGGTAGGTGGTGCGAGACTTGCCGTGCTTGCTGGCGTTTGTCTGCTTTCGGCCTGCGGCCATGAACGGTGCCAGGGCCTTGCGCAGTTTCTTTGCATTGGCGGGATTGAGGTCGATCTCGTACGACTTCCCGTCCAGGCCGAACGTGACCGTTTCCGCCGCTTCTCCTCCGTCGATGTCGTCGGAGAGCGTGACCACTACGCGTTGCGCCACGGATATCGGTCCTTTCCTGCGGTACCCCCCGTGTCTGCCACCCGCGGGAAACGCGGCTGACGTGCGGCGATACCGGCCTTCCGGCTGTTATGGGGCAATGCTGCTTTCTTCTGCATTCCTTTGTACAGCGGCAGGCATCGCATTGTGAAGCCCAGCCAATTGCATCAGCGTGTCCCACGGCAATGGTGGATGCGACTTTTTCCCTGGATTTTTCCCGGTGTCGCCGGGGCCGAAATCGCGTCGTGATCTGCCGACCACCATATCTACCCGCGTAGATTTTGGGGCCGGGTACGCTGAGAGAGCTCGGGGGGTCTGGGGGATTCCCCGGAGAAGACAGCAGCGAGAACCAGCCGCACCACACCACCGGGAGTGCCAGTGGCACGCGTCGTAGTCGACGTCATGCTCAAGCCGGAGATCCTCGACCCGCAGGGCCAGGCGGTGCAGCGCGCACTGCCCCGCCTGGGTTTCGAGGGGATCGCCGACGTCCGCCAGGGAAAGCGCTTCGAGCTTGAGGTGGCAGGGCCGGTCGACGACGCCGCCCTCGCCCGTATCCATGAGATGGCCGAGACGTTTCTCGCCAACACCGTCATCGAGGACTTCATCGTGAAGGTCGAGTCCGTGAAGGTCGAGTCCGAGAAGGCCGAGTCCGAGAAGGCCGGGGAGCCGAAGTGACCTCTCGTATCGGAGTCGTCACCTTCCCCGGCACGCTCGACGACCGGGACAGCCTGCGCGCCGTCCGGATCGCCGGGGCCGAGCCCGTCTCCCTCTGGCACCGCGACAAGGACCTCAAGCAGGTCGACGCCGTCGTACTGGCCGGCGGCTTCAGCTACGGCGACTATCTGCGGGCCGGCGCCATCTCCCGGTTCTCCCCGGTGATGGAGACGATCATCGAGCAGGCGAAGGCCGGTCTGCCGGTCCTCGGTATCTGCAACGGTTTCCAGATCCTCACCGAGTCCCATCTGCTGCCCGGCGCGATGCTCAGGAACAACCACCTGCACTTCATCTGCCGCGACCAGAAGCTGCGGGTGGAGACCACGGACACCGCCTGGACCGCGGATTACGAGACCGGCCAGGAGATCTCCGTACCCCTCAAGAACATCGACGGCCGGTACGTCGCCGACGAGCGCACGCTCGACGAGCTGGAGGCCGAGGGCAGGGTCGCCTTCCGCTATCTGGACGGCAACCCCAACGGTTCGCTGCGCGACATCGCCGGTGTCACCAACGCGGCGGGCAATGTCGTCGGCCTGATGCCGCACCCCGAGCACGCCGTGGAGCCGCTGATCGGTACGGGCCGTACCGACGGCCTGGGGTTCTTCACCTCGATCCTGAAGAAGCTGGTAAGCGCCTGATGACCATCAAGACCCTCGACACGGTCAAGCACGCGAGCGGCACGCCCGAGGCCGAGCAGCCCTGGAAGGAACTCGGCCTCAAGGAGGACGAGTACGCCCGGATCCGCGAGATCCTGGAGCGCCGTCCCACCGGCGCCGAGCTGGCCATGTACTCCGTCATGTGGTCCGAGCACTGCTCGTACAAGAGCAGCAAGGTGCACCTCAAGCAGTTCGGCGAGAAGGCCCCGGCCAACGACGCCATGCTCGTCGGTATCGGTGAGAACGCGGGCGTCGTGGACGTCGGCCAGGGGTACGCGGTCACGTTCAAGGTCGAGTCCCACAACCACCCGTCGTACATCGAGCCCTATCAGGGCGCGGCCACCGGCGTCGGCGGCATCGTGCGCGACATCCTCGCCATGGGCGCCCGCCCGGTCGCCGTCGTGGACCCGCTCCGCTTCGGCGCCGCCGACCACCCCGACACCAAGCGCGTCCTGCCGGGTGTCGTCGCGGGCATCGGTGGCTACGGCAACTGCCTGGGCCTGCCGAACATCGGCGGCGAGGTCGTCTTCGACGCCTGCTACCAGGGCAACCCGCTGGTCAACGCAGGCTGTATCGGCGTGATGAAGCACGAGGACATCCATCTCGCGAAGGCGTCGGGCCCCGGCAACAAGGTGATCCTTTACGGCGCCCGCACCGGCGGCGACGGCATCGGCGGCGTCTCCGTCCTGGCGTCCGAGACCTTCGAGTCCACCGGACCGGCCAAGCGGCCCGCCGTCCAGGTCGGCGACCCCTTCCAGGAGAAGCTGCTCATCGAGTGCACCCTGGAGATCTTCCGCGAGAAGCTGGTCGCCGGTATCCAGGACCTCGGCGGCGCCGGGCTCTCCTGCGCCACCAGCGAGCTGGCGTCCGCCGGTTCGGGCGGGATGCGGGTCGAGCTGGACACCGTGCCGCTGCGTGACGCGACCCTCTCGCCCGAGGAGATCCTCATGAGCGAGTCGCAGGAGCGCATGTGCGCGGTGGTCGAGCCCGACAAGGTCGACCGCTTCATGGAGATCTGCGAGAAGTGGGATGTCATCGCCACCGTCATCGGTGAGGTGACCGAGGGCGAGCGCCTGGAGATCTTCTGGCACGGCGAGCAGATCGTCGACGTACCGCCGCGCTCGGTGGCCCACGACGGTCCGGTCTACCAACGGCCGTACGCGCGCCCCGACTGGCAGGACACCCTCCAGGCGGACGACGCCAACAAGCTGGCCCGCCCGGCGACCTCCGCCGAGCTGAGGGTGCAGGTCCTGCGGCTGATCGCGTCGCCGAACCAGGCGTCCAAGGCGTGGATCACCGACCAGTACGACCGGTTCGTGCAGGGCAACACCGTCCTCGCGCAGCCCGAGGACGCCGGAATGGTCCGGATCGACGAGGAGTCGAACCTCGGCGTGGCGATGGCGACCGACGGCAACGGCCGGTACGCGAAGCTCGACCCGTACGCGGGCGCGCAGCTCGCGCTGGCGGAGGCGTACCGTAACGTCGCCGCTTCCGGCGCCACCCCGCTCGCCATCTCCGACTGCCTGAACTTCGGCTCGCCCGAGGATCCGGCGGTGATGTGGCAGTTCGCCGAGGCGACGCGCGGTCTGGCGGACGGCTGCCTCCAGCTGGGCACCCCGGTCACCGGCGGCAATGTCTCGCTCTACAACCAGACCGGTGAGACGGCCATCCACCCGACGCCGGTCGTCGCGGTGCTCGGTGTGATCGACGACGTCAACCGGCGTACGCCGATCGCCTTCGGGGAAGAGGGCCAGCTCCTCTACCTGCTGGGCGAGACGCGCGAGGAGTTCGGCGGTTCGGCCTGGTCGCAGGTCGTCCACGACCACCTCGGCGGGCTGCCGCCGGCCGTGGACCTGGACCGGGAGAAGCTGCTCGGCGAGATCCTGATCTCGGCGTCCCGCGACGGCATGATCGACGCGGCGCACGATCTGAGCGACGGCGGACTGATCCAGGCGGTCACCGAGTCCTGCCTGCGCGGCGGGAACGGCGCCCGGCTGGTCGTGCCGGACGGTCTGGACGCGTTCACGTTCCTGCTCAGCGAGTCCGCGGGGCGCGCGGTCGTCTCCGTACCGCGCAGCGAGGAGCTGCGCTTCACCGACATGTGCGGTGCGCGCGGGCTGCCCGTGACCCGGATCGGGGTCGTGGACGGTGAGGCGATCGAGATCCAGGGCGAGTTCAGCGTCACGCTGGCCGAGCTGAAGGACGCCCACGAGGGCACGATTCCCGCGCTGCTGGCCTGAGGTCCGTACCCGGCCGAGCGCGATAGCGCGACGATGAGCCCCCGCCCGGTCTCCTCCACCGGGCGGGGGCTGCGTCGTGAGCGCTTCCGGGCGTCCTGCCTGCTCAGAGGGTGTGGCCGTCACCGACGCCCGGTCCTCGGCGGGCGGTGGTCCGCTCTTCGCGCATTTCCGCGCGGAATTCGCAGGGGCCGCACTGGTCGTTGGATTTCTCACTATTCCAGAGGTACGGCGGAATGGGGTCGGGACGGAATTCGGTGCGAAAGGACGGTGGCGGACGGGACCACGCGCCGGTGCGAACACTTCGCGCCAGTCGTCGCGGGAGTTCCGTACGGACCCCGGCGGCCGACCGGGGTCCGCGCATATGCTCGCGCCATGCCACCGGCCAAGAAGCGTCTGCGCAGCTACGACTCCGCCAAGGTCCGGACCGCTGTCCTGACCCAGTTCGGGACCGTACGCGAGGCAGTCGCCCGGCTCACCCCCGAGCAGCTGGCGCTGCCCACCGCGCTCGGCGACTGGACCGTCCGCGAGCTGGCCGCGCATCTCAGCATGGCCATCGAGTCCGTCAACCGCTATCTCGAACAGCCGGAATACCCCGGACCGCCGCCCGGCCCCGTGGTCGTCCTGCCCGAGTGGCCGTTCAGCACGGCCGCGCACGCCACGGCCATCTCCGAGGACATCCGCGCGCTCGCCGCGTCCGCCGCCCCCGACGAACTGTTCGAGCGGGCCGCGACCCGGATCGCCGCGCTGCTGCCCGACGCCCCCGACGACCGGCTGCTGGCGACCCGGATCGGTGCGATACGCCTCGGGGACTATCTCGTCACCCGGACCGTCGAGCTGATCGTCCACACCGACGACCTGAACCGGGCGACCGGGCTGAGCGTCCCGTACGAGCGGCAGGCACTCGCCGCCTGTACGCGGCTGCTCGCCGACGCCCTCGCCGTGAAGGCGCCCGGCGCCTCGACCGAGGTACGGATCCCGCCGTACGCGGTGGTGCAGTGCGTGGAGGGTCCCCGGCACACCCGTGGTACGCCGCCGAACGTCGTGGAGACCGATCCGCTGACCTGGGTCAGGCTCGCCACCGGACGTACGACCTGGCGCGAGGCGATCGACACGGCGCGGGTCAGCGCCAGTGGCGAACGCGCGGATCTGGCCGGGCTGCTCCCGCTCATGGGGTGAGCGCACCCCGCCACCCGGGCGACAGCGGAGGAAGCACGGAACCGGAGCCCCGCTCGCCCCGTCCCACGGGTATGCCGAAGCAGCGGATCACCACTCTCACTACTGCCACAGCCGTCACTACCGTCGCTCTGCTCACACTGACCGCCTGCGGAACGGAGTCCGGCAAGGGCTCGGGATCGGGTTCCGGCGCGGGCTCCGGCGGAGAGGTACGGACCGAGACCGCCCTCACCGATGTGCGCTGGAACGTCGACAGCGTGACCGTCGGCGGCCGGAAGACCGCCGCCCCCGCCGGTGCCAGTGTGGAGATCGACTCCCAGGGCCGGGCCAGCGCGAATACGGGCTGCAACTCCATCGGCGCGGATGTCACCGTCGAGGGCGACACCGTCACCGTGGGCGAGAAGGAGACCACGCTGATCGGGTGTCCGAAGGAGCTGGAGACCTTCGAGAAGGCGCTCGCCGGCGCGTTCTCCGGCAAGCTCAAGGCCACCGTCCAGGACAAACGGCTCACGCTCACCACCGCCGGCGGCGACGCGATCGCCCTGACCTCCGAGCCCCCCGCGCCCCTCGTGGGCACCGAGTGGACCGTCGACGCGCTGGCCCAGGGCGCCACCGCGACCTCCCTGCCCAAGGGGACGGACGGCAAGGCGCACTTCACGTTCCGTAAGGACGGCAAGGACGGCAAGGACCTGTCCATGGAGGGCAGCCTCGGCTGCAACTCCTTCAGCGCGACCGCGCGGCTCTCCGAGTCCGCGTCCGGTGCCCCGGCCACCCTCACGATCGGCCGGGTCAGCTCCACCCGCAAGCTCTGCCCGGGGCCCGAAATGACCCTGGAACGCCAGGTACAGAAGGTGCTTGAGGGCAAGGTCTCCTATGAGCTGCGTCACCGCGGGCTGACCCTCAAGGCCGCCGACGGCCAGGGACTGAGCGCCACCGCGCCCGCTACCGGGAAGTAGTCCGAGGACCGGCGGGGGGCCGGTCCGTATCCCCAATTCGGACCAGTGGTCGATCTCGCCTACACTCGGTGGCGTGCCTCGTGGTGATGGACGACTCAACCACGACCTGCTCCCCGGAGAGAAAGGCCCCCAGGACGCTTGTGGCGTCTTCGGAGTCTGGGCCCCGGGCGAAGAGGTCGCCAAGCTCACCTATTTCGGACTGTATGCCCTGCAGCACCGTGGACAGGAGTCCGCGGGCATCGCAGTGAGCAATGGGTCCCAGATCCTGGTTTTCAAGGACATGGGTCTCGTCTCACAGGTCTTCGACGAAACCTCCCTCAGCTCGCTCCAAGGCCATATCGCCGTGGGCCATGCCCGCTACTCCACCACCGGAGCCTCGGTGTGGGAGAACGCGCAGCCGACCTTCCGGGCCACGGGCCATGGCTCCATCGCGCTCGGCCACAACGGCAATCTGGTCAATACCGCCCAGCTCGCCGAGATGGTCGCCGATCTGCCCAAGGAGAACGGCCGGACGACCCGCGTCGCCGCCACCAATGACACCGACCTGGTCACGGCGCTGCTCGCCAGCCAGGTAGACGAGGACGGCAAGCCCCTCACGGTCGAGGACGCCGCCGCCAAGGTGCTGCCCGACGTCAGGGGCGCCTTCTCGTTCGTCTTCATGGACGAGCACACGCTCTACGCCGCCCGCGACCCCCAGGGCATCCGCCCGCTGGTCCTCGGCCGGCTCGAACGTGGCTGGGTCGTCGCCTCCGAGGGCGCCGCTCTCGACATCTGCGGCGCCTCGTACGTCCGTGAGATCGAGCCCGGCGAGCTGATCGCCATCGATGAGAACGGTCTCCGTTCACAGCGATTCGCGGAAGCGAAGCCCAAGGGCTGTGTCTTCGAGTATGTCTATCTGGCCCGTCCCGATACGGACATCGCCGGGCGGAACGTCTATCTGTCCCGGGTCGAAATGGGGCGGAAACTCGCCAAGGAAGCTCCGGTCGAGGCGGATCTGGTCATAGCGACCCCGGAGTCCGGCACCCCGGCCGCGATCGGCTACGCGGAGGCCAGCGGCATCCCGTACGGCTCGGGCCTGGTCAAGAACGCCTATGTCGGCCGGACCTTCATCCAGCCGTCCCAGACCATCCGCCAGCTGGGCATCCGTCTCAAGCTGAACCCGCTGAAGGAAGTCATCCGGGGCAAGCGTCTGGTCGTCGTCGACGACTCGATCGTCCGCGGCAACACCCAGCGCGCCCTGGTCAAGATGCTCCGTGAGGCGGGCGCCGCCGAGGTCCACATCCGGATCTCGTCGCCGCCGGTGAAGTGGCCCTGCTTCTTCGGGATAGATTTCGCCACCCGCGCCGAGCTGATCGCCAACGGCATGACGGTCGAGGAGATCGGCGTCTCCATGGGAGCCGACTCCCTCGCGTACATCTCCCTCGACGGGATGATCGAGGCGACGACCATCGCGAAGCCGAATCTCTGCCGCGCCTGCTTCGACGGCGAGTACCCGATGGATCTTCCCGACCCCGAGCTGCTCGGCAAGCAGCTGCTGGAGACCGAGCTGGCGGCGGGCCCGGCCAACACCGCCGCCACGGACGCGCTCCGCCGCCCGTAGCCGCCCGCGTCCCCGCCCCGCCCGTGACCGTCCGTCCCACAGACGACCGCAAGACGACAGGAAAGTACCCAGCCATGTCCGAAACGACTACTGGTGCCAGCTATGCCGCCGCGGGCGTCGACATCGAAGCCGGTGACCGCGCGGTCGAGCTGATGAAGGAGTGGGTGAAGAAGACCCGGCGCCCCGAAGTACTCGGCGGCCTCGGCGGCTTCGCCGGCCTCTTCGACGCCTCCGCCCTCAAGCGCTACGAGCGCCCGCTGCTCGCCTCCGCCACCGACGGGGTCGGTACGAAGGTCGACCTCGCACGCAAGATGGGCGTGTACGACACGATCGGTCACGATCTGGTCGGCATGGTCGTCGACGACCTGGTGGTCTGCGGCGCCGAGCCGCTTTTCATGACCGACTACATCTGTGTCGGCAAGGTTCACCCCGAGCGGGTCGCCGCCATCGTCAAGGGCATCGCCGAAGGCTGTGTGCTGGCCGGCTGCGCCCTGGTCGGCGGCGAGACCGCCGAGCACCCCGGACTGCTCGGCGAGGACGACTTCGATGTCGCCGGTGCCGGTACGGGCGTGGTCGAGGCGGACCGGCTGCTTGGCGCGGATCGTATCCGTACGGGTGACGCGGTGATCGCCATGGCGTCCTCCGGCCTTCACTCCAACGGGTACTCGCTGGTCCGGCACGTGGTCTTCGACCGGGCCGGCTGGTCGCTGGACCGCGAGGTCGCGGAGTTCGGCCGCACCCTCGGCGAGGAACTGCTCGAACCCACCAAGATCTACTCGCTGGACTGCCTGGCGCTCGCCAGAACCACCGAGGTGCACGCGTTCAGCCACATCACCGGCGGCGGTCTGGCGGCCAATCTGGCCCGGGTGATCCCGGACGGACTGCACGCCACGGTGGACCGCTCGACGTGGACCCCCGGCGCGGTCTTCGACGTCATCGGCACGGCGGGCCGGGTGGAGCGTCTGGAGCTGGAGAAGACGCTGAACATGGGCGTGGGCATGATGGCCGTCGTCCCGGCGGAGTCGGCCGACGCCGCGCTCACCACGCTCGCCGACCGGGGGGTGGACGCCTGGATCGCCGGAGAGATCACCGAGCGGGCGGGCCACCCCACCGGCGCCACGCTGACCGGCGACTACGCGGGCTGAGCGCGGGGAGACCCGTCCAGGGGCGGCCCCGGCACCGCCGGGGACCCCGCGGACAGTACGGAAGCGGACAGCACAGAACCCGGTCCTGGACTACCACCCAGGACCGGGCAATGAGCTACTGCTCGGGATATACCGACGTATAAGGACGTCAAGCGCCGCGGCGCCGCGTCGAGGGTCCGGACTCGTCGTCCTCGTCCTCGTCGTCGTTGTACCGATCCGCGTACTGTGCGTACGGGTCATCTTCCTCTTCGTCATCCTCGAACGGCTCCGCGTTCGGTGGTTGACTTGAAGGCGATGCGCCCAGCTCGTTGGCCAGACGCGACAGGTCAGTCCCGCCGCTGTTGTACTTCAGCTGGCGGGCGACCTTCGTCTGCTTGGCCTTGGCCCGGCCGCGCCCCATGGCTCGACCCCCTCGGTGACGGGGCTCGACGGCCCCAGAGTCTTGACACGCGTTCATGAATCAGAACGAGCTCTCCGCGGAGAGACCCGTCCGTAGGGCTTCAACGGTACCTGCTTCCGCGGCCATACGGTACGCCGCCCGCATGACGCGCCTTGGCGCAGGACCAACGAGGTGCCCCGTCCTCGCTGGTCAGCTGCGATTTTAACCTCTTCTTGAGGGGCGACCCGCCGACCGGCGTGAGTCTGGTCTCCCGAACGGTCCCCCGCGCGGTCCCCCGGACGTCACACCGGCCTCTCGCGCGGTCAGCGGTGGCGGGCTTCCGCCATCCTGTGCTCGGCGATCCTGTCCGCGGCGGCGGCCGGCGGAATACCGTCTTCCTTCGCACGTGCGAATATCGCCAGCGTGGTGTCGAAGATCTTCGCGGCCTTCCCGTGGCACCGCTCGAAGTCGAACCCGTTCAGTTCGTCGGCGACCTGGATCACCCCGCCGGCGTTCACCACGTAGTCGGGGGCGTAGAGGATCCCGCGGTCCGCGAGGTCCTTCTCGACGCCGGGGTGGGCGAGCTGGTTGTTGGCCGCTCCGCACACCACGGCCGCGGTGAGGACGGGTACCGACTCGTCGTTCAGCGCGCCGCCGAGCGCGCACGGGGCGTAGATGTCCATGCCCGCGGTACGGATCAGCGTGTCGTTGTCCGCGACGACGGCGACCTGCGGATGGCGGTCGGTGACGCGGGTGACCGACTCTTCCCGTACGTCCGTGATGACGACCTGCGCGCCGTCCTGGAGCAGATGCTCCACGAGGTGCTGCCCGACCTTGCCGACGCCCGCGACCCCGACCGTACGGCCGCGCAGCGACGGGTCGCCCCACAGGTGCCGCGCGCTCGCCCGCATGCCCTGGAAGACCCCGAAGGCCGTCAGGACCGACGAGTCGCCCGCTCCGCCGTTCTCCGGGGACCGTCCCGTGGTCCACCGGCACTCGCGTGCCACGACGTCCATGTCCGCGACGTACGTGCCGACGTCGCAGGCGGTGACGTACCGGCCGCCGAGCGAGGCCACGAACCGGCCGTAGGCCAGCAGCAGCTCGGTCCGCCGGTCGCCCTCGAACTGCGCGGAGTCCCCGATGATGACGGCTTTGCCGCCGCCGTGGTCGAGCCCGGCCAGAGCGTTCTTGTACGACATGCCCCGGGAGAGGTTCAGCGCGTCGGCGACGGCCTCTTCCTCGGACGCGTAGGGGTAGAAACGGGTGCCGCCCAGGGCGGGGCCCAGGGCGGTCGAATGGATGGCGATCACGGCCTTGAGGCCGCTGGCACGGTCCTGGCAGAGCACGACTTGCTCGTGGCCTCCCTGCTCCGAACGGAACAGGGTGTGCAGTACGTCGACAGGAGCGCCGGTCACATCGGTCACTGTGGTGACTCCCAAGTACGAAGCGGCGGTGGGAAGGGCCCTTCCTATGGGTGGGGGAGGGACCCGTTGAACGGTTGGGCGGTCGAGCAAGCAAGAGAGTAAGTCCTACGGGGGCGCAGATCAGCCGCAGTGCCAAGGATCACCCCCTTGTGGGGTACGGGCGTGGGACGATGCGCCGCATGCCGGCGGTGTCTTCAGTTCTTGTCCCTTACGCGTCCTACCTGCGGGTCTACGAGCCGCTGGCGGCCTTCGCGGAGCCCGAACGCGGCCATTGGCGCCGCTACGCCGCCCGGGACGGCACGCCGACCGCACAGGACGAACTACGGCGCTCCCTGGCCGACTTGCTGCCCACCCCGCCGGTGCCTGTGCCCGTGCACGAGAGCGCGGACGCCTTCATCACCGAGGTGGACGGTGTGGTGTGCGTCTGTCCCTGGCGGACCAGGCTGCGCGGCTGGCTGGCGCTGGAGGAGCTGGGGGAGGTGCTGCCCGTACCGCTGCTGGACGCGGTGCTGCCGCCGGTGGTGCGCGGACAGGCGGCGAAGGACTACGAGCGCTGGCGGGACAGCAACCCGGACGCGCGGCCCTGGATCCGGACGGCCGTCTGGCAGGTGCCGGTGCGCTGGTTCACGCTCTTCTCCGACGACGAGCGCACTTTTGAGCCAGGTGGGGCGGGGCCGGGAGGCGCTGGACCGGCCGGCGCGCGGGTGCTGCGCTACCGGACCCCGATGGTGCAGGCCCGGCGCCGGCTGGCCCGCTCGCTGAAGACCCTGCGGGACACCGTGGAAGACGGTCCGCTGGTCGACGGCCTGGTGGAGGTGGGGCGCTGGCTGGAGGAGTTCCACCCGCGCTCACTGGTCGAACTGGACTACGGAGGCCTGGTGCACGTACTGTCCTGCGCTCAGCTTGCCGAGGACCACTCGGCGGCCGACGTGGCGGCGGCGATCACGGCGCTGCGGGACGGGGACGACGAGGGCGCCGGGGAGGCGTACGGACGGCTCACGGAGCGGTGGCGGGCGGTCCGGGACCGCCAGTTCGCGAACTGAGTTCATTCTCCGTCTCACTTCCGGACTCCCGCGAGGCGGAGAGTGACGGGCGGCGGGCGCGTGAAACGGGCGCCGAAACGGGCAGTGCGCGGCCCTTCACGGGCGGTGAACCGGGTCTAGGGCAGAGGTCCCGATCCGGGCCTTTGTCTCAAGCGTGACGGACCGCACTAACGGGGCTCTTGCGCCCATCACCCACCCTCGTGTCAAAATAGGACAAGGAGTCCGGGGAGGGTTCCTTCCGTCCAAGTGTGGGCGGAACGCTCAGCATTGCACTCTATATGGGGGGTCTGTTGACTCCTGATCGCTCTGTGACTGATCGTATCTGTGACGTGACTGTCCGCTATGGCATGGTCCATCGGCTTCCGCCACTGATGAACACCTCAGAGGGCAATTCCATCGGTTTGGCCGACGTGGCTGGACGGATGGTGTAGTTGTAGTGCCGAGGACAAGCCGTTCGTCCTATAACCGACTCGGCCCGCGTCCGCCATTTCGGGCAACGCGGGTCAAGGTGCAGAATTTAGAGGAAAGAACCGAGATGGTTCGGTTCTCCCGAGGAGGCCGCTCATGACCGCTCGCACCCCTGATGCCGAGCCGCTGCTGACCCCGGCTGAGGTTGCCACGATGTTCCGCGTGGACCCGAAGACGGTCACTCGCTGGGCAAAAGCCGGCAAGCTCACGTCCATCCGCACGCTCGGTGGGCATCGCCGGTATCGCGAGGCAGAGGTCCGCGCACTGCTTGCGGGTATTCCGCAGCAGCGCAGCGAGGCCTGAACAACCCCGTAAGGCTCATTAGGGCTCAACTACAAGCAGGGCACAGCCGGGTCCCCCAAACTCGGTCGTCCCGACCCATAGCTCCACACGACGGGCGCCTGCCCCAACAGGCCCCATGCCCTCGCATCACGGGTAAGTCGTCGATCGCGCTGGACTCCGCCGGGTCCAGCGCGATCTTTTTTGTGCGCCGGGGAGGAGGCGTCCCGGCCCTGTTGGGGCGCTGTGCGTACGTTGTCGGAGGCGCCTCCGGAGAGGGTCGGAAGAGGGTGCAATTGCACATATTAAATTGGTGGATTGTAGGTGGGGTGTAAGCGCCGTCATTCCAGAAACTCATTCGGTGACTAGCGTCACACCTCGAAGGTCTTGCCAATGCCGGGCGCGCTACGAGATGGATCACGGTCGTACGACGGTCATGGAGCGGAGGTGGCCTGTCCCTCGGCTAACTCGTCGTCCAGGAAGCACTCTTCGAGAAAGAGATCGTCGGCCGCCGAGGACTCCATGGCGAGCCGCTGGAGGCGATGACAGATCGGGCAGTACCCGGTGCGATGCGGGTGGCCGGACGCGGCCGCCAGATGGGCGCGCAACAGCGCGCGGGTCTCATGCTTCGCCGTCGATGCCGTCACGCACACCACCCCCGGTGCGGGCCCGTGGATGCGGTGAGCGTGGGGCCCTTCTGCTTAGGTACCCCCGGCCGTTGGCGGCGTCAAGGAGATGCGGCCGCGGCCCGGCGGATTTGGGTACGCCATTACTGCCGCGTGACCACGGCGTCGACGGCGCTTGCCGTATGCAATGGGGTCACCTGTGAACGGGGTGGTGAGGGAGGGTGACAACGGAAGAGCCCGCATCCGGTGGGATGCGGGCTCTTCCGTACTGCTACTGCGGTCCTGACGGGATTTGAACCCGCGGCCTCCACCTTGACAGGGTGGCGAGCACTCCAAACTGCTCCACAGGACCAGGTTTCGCGGCGCCGTAGCGGCGGCTGCGAAACGAGACTCTACAGCAGCCCGGAGGGTCCGGTCGAACTCACTCCCCGCGCACCCTCCGGCATGAACGCGTTACGGCGCCGCCGCGTCGATCGCCTTGATGATGCGCTTGTCCGAGACGGGCTGGGCGGTGCCCAGCGCGTGCGCGAAGTAGCTCACCCGCAGCTCCTCGATCATCCAGCGGATGTCCAGCACCTGCTGCGGCACCGGCCGTCCCCGCGGCAGCTGTTCGAGCAGCCAGGCGTACTCGTCCCGCATCTCATGGACCTTCTCCATGCGCGTCGTGTCGCGCTGGACGTTCGTCGGCATCTGCTGGAGCCGGCGGTCCGCCGCGACGAGATAGCGCATCAGGTCGGGCAGCCGGCGCAGCCCGGTGCGGGTGACGAAGCCGGCCGGTACGAGGGCCGCCAGCTGGTCCCTGACGTCCTGGACGTTGTTGACCAGCGTCAGGCTGCCCGTGGCCTTCAGACGGCGCTCACAGGCCTGCCAGGCGGCCAGGATCTGCTGGACCTGCCCGATGGTCCGCACGGTCGCGTCGACGAGATCGGCGCGCACCTTGTCGTACAGCTTCCGGAACGATTCCTCGTCCCACGCCGGACCCCCGTGGTCCGCGATCAGCCTGTCGGCGGCGGCCATCGCGCAGTCGTCGAACAGCGCCTGGATGGAGCCGTGCGGATTGCGGGAGAGCGCCAGCTTCTGCTGGTTGGTGAGCTTGTCGGAGGCGAACTTCGCCGGGTTCACCGGGATGTTCAGCAGGATCAGCCGGCGCGTGCCCGCCCACATCGCCTGCCGCTGCTCCGCCTCGGTGTCGAAGAGCCGTACGGCCACGGTCGCGCTCTGGTCGACCAGAGCCGGGTACGCCTTGACGGGCTGGCCGGCCCGCCGGGTCTCGAAGACCCGGGAGAGCGTGCCGATCGTCCAGTCCGTCAGTCCCGTACGTTCGATCGCCTCGCCGCCCGCGCGCTCGGCGGTGGCCGCGGCGGCCTTGGAGAGCGCCTGACGGGCCTTGGGGCGCAGCTGGAGCTTCAGCGCCTCCAGATCCTTGTCCTCGGCGATCTTGCGGCGCCGCTCGTCGACGATACGGAACGTGATCCTGAGATGGTCGGGCATCCGGGCCGGATCGAAGTCGTCGGCCGTCACCGGCACCCCGACCATCCGCTGGAGCTCGCGGGCCAGCGTCACCGGCAGCGGCTCCTGGAGGGGCACGGCCCGCTCCAGGAACGCCTTGGCGTAGTTCGGCGCGGGCACGTAGTGGCGGCGGATCGGCTTGGGCAGCGAGCGGATCAGCTCCATGACCACGTCCTCGCGCAGCCCCGGGATCTGCCAGTCGAAGCCCTCGGAGGTGATCTGGTTGAGCACCTGGAGCGGGACATGGACGGTCACGCCGTCCGCGTCCGTACCCGGCTCGAACTGGTACGTCACCCGGAACTTGAGCGGTCCCTGCCGCCAGGAGTCCGGATAGTCGTCCTTGGTGACGGAGCCGGCCTTCTCGTTGATGAGCATCGACCGCTCGAAGTCGAGCAGCTCCGGCTCCTCGCGGCGACGCTTCTTCCACCAGGAGTCGAAGTGCGCGCCGGAGACCACCTCGTCCGGCACCCGCCGGTCGTAGAAGTCGTAGAGCGTCTCGTCGTCCACGAGGATGTCGCGGCGCCGGGCGCGATGCTCCAACTCCTCGACCTCGCCCAGGAGTTTGCGATTGTCATGGAAGAACTGGTGGTGCGTGCGCCAGTCGCCCTCGACCAGCGCGTGCCGGATGAACAGCTCCCGGGACGCCTCCGGGTCGATCCGGCCGAAATTCACCTTGCGCTGGGCGACGATCGGTACCCCGTACAGCGTCACCTTCTCGTACGCCATCACGGCCGCCATGTCCTTCTCCCAGTGCGGCTCGCTATAGGTGCGCTTGAGGAGATGGCCGGCCAGGGGCTCGATCCACTCGGGCTCGATCTTCGCGTTGACGCGCGCCCAGAGCCGGGAGGTCTCCACCAGCTCGGCGGACATGAGGAAGCGCGGCGGCTTCTTGAAGAGCGCCGAGCCAGGGAACACCGCGAACTTCGCGCCGCGGGCGCCCAGATACTCGTTCTTGGCGCCGTCTTTCACATCCTTCATCCCGATGTGCGAGAGCAGCCCCGCCAGCAGCGAGACATGGATGGGCTGGTCCGCCGCGTCCTCCTCGTTGAGGTGGATACCCATCTGCTTGGCGACCGTACGCAGCTGCGAGTAGATGTCCTGCCACTCACGGATCCGCAGGAAGTTCAGATACTCCGACTTGCACATCCGGCGGAACGCCGAGGAGGACAGCGTCTTCTGCTGCTCCCTGAGGTAGCGCCAGAGATTGATGAAGGCCAGGAAGTCGGATGTCTCGTCCTTGAACCGGGCGTGCTGCTGGTCGGCCTGGGCCTGCTTGTCGGCGGGCCGCTCGCGCGGGTCCTGGATGGAGAGCGCGGCGGCGATCACCATCACCTCGCGTACGCAGCCGTTGCGGTCGGCCTCGATGACCATCCGGGCCAGCCGCGGGTCCACGGGGAGCTGGGAGAGCTTGCGGCCGAGCGGGGTGAGCCGCTTCTTCGGATCCTTCTGCGCCGCCTGTGAGGGGTCGAACGCGCCCAGCTCCTGGAGCAGCTGCACACCGTCGCGGATATTGCGGTGGTCCGGCGGATCGATGAACGGGAACTTCTCGATGTCGCCGAGCCCGGCCGCGGTCATCTGGAGGATGACGGACGCCAGATTCGTACGAAGGATCTCGGCGTCGGTGAACTCCGGGCGCGACTCGAAGTCGTCCTCGGAGTAGAGCCGGATACAGATACCGTCCGACGTACGGCCGCAGCGGCCCTTGCGCTGGTTGGCGCTGGCCTGGGAGATCTTCTCGATCGGCAGCCGCTGGACCTTGGTGCGGTGGCTGTAGCGGGAGATCCGGGCGTTGCCCGGGTCGATCACGTACTTGATGCCGGGGACGGTCAGCGAGGTCTCGGCGACGTTCGTCGCGAGCACGATCCGGCGTCCGCTGTGCCGCTGGAACACCCGGTTCTGCTCGGCGTGCGAGAGCCGGGCGTAGAGCGGCAGAACCTCGGTGTTCCGGTGCCGGAGCTTTTCCAGGGCGTCGGCGGTGTCGCGGATCTCACGCTCGCCGGAAAGGAAGACCAGGATGTCGCCGGGGCCCTCCGAATGGAGTTCGTCCACGGCTTCGGAGATCGCGGTGATCTGGTCGCGGTCGCCCTCCTCGCCGTCCTCCTCCAGCAGGGGCCGGTAGCGGACCTCGACCGGGTACGTACGGCCCGAGACCTCCACGATGGGGGCGTCCCCGAAGTGCCGGGCGAAACGTTCCGGGTCGATGGTCGCGGAGGTGATGACGACCTTGAGGTCCGGGCGTCTGGGGAGCAGCTGGGCGAGATACCCCAGCAGGAAGTCGATGTTGAGGCTTCGCTCATGGGCCTCGTCGATGATGATCGTGTCGTACGCGAGCAGCTCGCGGTCCGTCTGGACCTCGGCGAGCAGGATGCCGTCCGTCATCAGCTTGACGAACGTCGCGTCCTGGTTGACCTGATCGGTGAAGCGGACCTTCCAGCCGACCGCCTCGCCCAGCGGCGTGTCCAGCTCCTCCGCGACGCGTTCCGCGACCGTACGGGCGGCGATCCGGCGCGGCTGGGTGTGCCCGATCATGCCGCGGACGCCGCGGCCCAGCTCCAGACAGATCTTGGGGATCTGGGTCGTCTTGCCCGACCCGGTCTCACCCGCGACGATCACGACCTGGTGGTCGCGTATCGCCTCCAGGATCAGGTCCTTCTTCTGGCTGACGGGCAGCTGTTCGGGGTACGAGACGGCGGGCATCCGCCCGGCGCGCAGCCGTGTCCGCTCGGCGGCCTTCTCGGCCTGACCCGCGATCTCGTCCAGCACGGCCTGCCGCGCGTCGGGCTTACGGATGCGCCGTGCGCCTTCGAGACGGCGGCCGAGCCGCTGCGCGTCGCGCAGCGAGACGTCGGCCAGCAGGGTCTGGAGGTCGGCGAAGGAAGTAGACATACCTGGCCCAGGATCTCACCCGCGGCTCGGGAGTGGCGAACCCATTTCGGCGGCGTTCCCGATGCGGCGGCACGGCGGGTCGGCGGGTCGGAGGGCCGTATTGCCCGATCGGGATGGGCACCCCTTACGATGCGAGGCACGTATCCCGTCCCCCCGGCCCTTCCCCGTCCCCGGTCGTTCCCCGTCCGCTGTCCCCCCGTCCCCCGTACCGCCGTCCTCCGGAGAGGTTCACCTGATGACCCGCGTGCCCATCGGAAGCAGGCGCCGCCGCTTCGTGGGTGTGGGCGTGGGCGGGGCGCTGCTGGGGGTGCTGGTCGCGCTGCTGTTCTGTCTTCCGTCGGCCGCCGCGTCGGCTTTCGTATCGGCTTTCCCGTCGGACGTCGGGACCGTCGGGACCGTTGGGGCTGCCGGGACCGCCGAGGCCGTTACGGCCGGTGGCGGGTACGGCGGTCAGACTCCGGGCTGCGGGCGTGGCGACCGGGACGATACGGGCACCCTGCCCATCGCCCCCTCGCGCGGCAGCTCCGTCCATGAACAGCTCCTGCCGGCCGCGCTGCACGACACCCGCGACACCGCCGGCGCGTGGGCCGTCGCTCAGGCCGTGCTCGCCGTGACACCCGACCGCCTGCCGCCGGTCGCCGCGCCCTCTCCGGTCGATCTCTCCGTACTGCGCGTATAGGGCCCGGCTCCCCGCCCGCCCCTTTCGTCCGCATTTTCATGATCCTTTTCATGGATCCTTTTCATGGATCGCTACGGAGAGTCGAACACCCATGTCCGCACAGCCTTCCCGCATGTCCTCCCGCCGTGCCGTCGCCATCGGCGCCGGCGTCGTGGCCGCCGCCGCCCTGCTCGGCGTCGTCTCGTACACCGCCACCAAACCCGCCACCAGGTCCGACGCCTCCACCCGCGTCGAGACCGTCGAGACCGGGGACAGCCCGGCCGCCGAGGTCTCCACGGAGCCGGGGGCCGGGGTCTATCCCGAGCTGGCCAAGCTCGCCCGCCGCGACGGAGCGGACCCGCTCGCCGTCGGCAGGGCGGACGCGCCGGTCGTGATGATCGAGTACGCCGACTTCAAGTGCGGCTACTGCGGCAAGTTCGCCCGCGACACCGAGCCCGTCCTCATCGAGAAGTACGTCAAGAACGGCACCCTGCGCATCGAGTGGCGCAACTACCCGATCTTCGGGGAGGAGTCGGAGGCCGCCGCCCACGCGGGCTGGGCCGCCGGACAGCAGGGCCGCTTCTGGGAGTTCCACTCGGCCGCGTACGCCGAGGGCGCGAAGGAGAAGGGCTTCGGCGCCGACCGGCTCGACGCGCTCGCCCGGGAGGCCGGGGTGAAGGACCTGGACCGGTTCAGGCGCGACCGCACCGGGGACGCCGCCGCGGCGGCCGTACGGAAGGACCAGGAGGAGGCGTACGGCCTCGGCGCCCCGTCCACCCCGTCCTTCCTCATCAACGGCCGCCCCATCGCCGGCGCGCAGCCGGAGGAGACCTTCACCCAGGCCGTCGAGTCGGCGAAGGCGGCGGCTGAGGCTGCTCCGGAAGCCGACAAGGGGGACAGGTGACCGACATCGGGTACCCGGTCGCCCTGATCGGCGGTCTCCTCGCGCTGCTCAGCCCGTGCAGCGCCTTGCTCCTGCCCGCGTTCTTCGCGTACTCCATCGACTCGGCCGGCCGGCTCCTGGCCCGTACCGGCATCTTCTACCTCGGCCTGGCGACCACACTCGTCCCGCTGGGCGCCGCCGGTTCCTTCGCCGGCCGGCTGTTCTACGGACACCGCGATCTGCTGGTCACCACCGGCGGCTGGCTGATCATCGCGCTCGGGGTCGCCCAGATCATCGGCATGGGCTTCGCCTCGCGCCGTATGGCCGCGCTGTCGGGCCGGATCCGGCCGACGACCGCGCTGTCCGTGTACGCGCTCGGCATGGTCTACGGGCTCGCCGGCTTCTGCGCGGGCCCGATCCTCGGCAGCGTGCTGACCGTGGCCGCGCTGAGCGGCAGTCCGGCCTACGGCGGGCTGCTGCTCGCGGTGTACGCACTCGGCATGGCCGTACCGCTCTTCCTGCTCGCCCTGCTCTGGGAACGGTTCGATCTCGGCGGCCGGCGGTGGCTGCGCGGCCGGGCCTTCCGGCTCGGACGCTTCGAACTGCACACGACCTCGCTGCTCTCGGGGCTCTTCTTCATCGTCCTGGGCGCGGTTTTCCTCGTCTTCGACGGGACGACGGCGCTGCCGGGGCTGCTCTCGGTCGACGCCTCCTTCACCACCGAGCAGTGGGCGCGCGGGGTCGGGGCGGCGATCCCGGACTGGGCGCTGCTGGGCGGGGTGGTGTTGGTGGTGGCGGTGATCACACTGGTGCGCCTGCTCCGCGGCCGTGACGATAGCGAGGGGCGCGAGGGGCGCGAGGAGTTCGAGGGGCGCGACGAGCGGGCTGAACGAGCCGAGCCGACCGAGCCGACCACTTCGGCCAAGTCGGCCGAACGGGTCCGTAACGAGACAGGGGCATGAGAAAAGCCCCCCGCCGATACTCGGTGGGGGGCTACCGCCCTCACGGGCCGAAGTGGCTGGGGCCGGGATCGAACCGGCGACCTATCGCTTTTCAGGCGATCGCTCGTACCAACTGAGCTACCCAGCCACGCAACCTCAACGGCTGCAGCGGTCCTGACGGGATTTGAACCCGCGGCCTCCACCTTGACAGGGTGGCGAGCACTCCAAACTGCTCCACAGGACCAAGCAATGTGCGAGCACCAGTCTCGCACACGGTATTGCGTGCCCCCAACGGGATTCGAACCCGTGCTACCGCCTTGAAAGGGCGGCGTCCTGGGCCACTAGACGATGAGGGCTAAGGGCCCGCCTGGGCGCTTTGCAGCGCGTCGGGGACGTGAGAAGCATATGGGATGGCCAGGGCTATCGCCAAAACGGTTTAGGGAGCGGGTAGGGGGACGCCCGGCGAGGTCCGTGAGGGCGCGCCGGCGCCGGGTGCGGGCGAGGCTCCGCCAGGCGTACGCGAGGGGGAGCCGGGCGGCGGTGTCGGGGAGCCGGTGCCCGACGACGGTCCCGTACCGCCCGTGCCCGACGGATCCGGGCCGGGCGAGGCGCCGGCCCCGGGTGTGCTGATCTCCTGCGGAAGATGGCGGCTGACCTCGGCGGTCGTCAGCCCCAGCCCGCCGAGGGTGATCTCGTCCCAGGCCTGGAGCCGCTTGGTCGTCCGGTCCAGATAGAGCACGGACATCTGGACCTTCTCCGGGGTCTCGTTCTGGACGGCGCGCAGCCCGCCGCCGCCCGTCGAGCCCTCGATCTTCAGCCGGGTGCCGTGCGGCAGCATCGTGGTCTCGCGGTGGTGGATATGGCCCGAGAGGGCCAGCGGGACGAGGCCGTCGGTCTCCCGCGCGGCCACCGGGTTGTGGGCGACCGCGATGTGCACGGGCGTGCCGGCCCGCCGCTGGTCGCGGAGGGCCGAGGCGAGCCGGATGCCCGACAACCGTTCCGCCGGGTCGCCCTGGGCCTCCACCGAGCGGTCCGGGGTGAACTGCGGATCGCCGCTGCCCGCCACCCGTACCCCGGCGACGGTGACGGCCCGGCCCTCGTCCAGGACCCGGACGTTCTTCATGCGGCGCAGATACTCCTGGGTGCCGCGCGAGTCGTGGTTGCCGCGCACCCAGACGTACGGGACGTCGAGGTCGGCGATCGGGTCGAGGAAGGTGTTCTCGGCGGAGGCGCCGTGGTCCATGGTGTCGCCGGAGTCGATGATCATGTGGATCCCGTACTGCTCGACGAGGGAGCCGATGATGTGCCAGGCCGCCGGGTTGAGATGGATGTCCGAGACATGCAGCACCCGGAGGGTGGCCGGGTCCGGCTGGAAGGTCGGCAGCGTCGAGGCGGCGTCGTACAGCTTGGTCACGTTGGTGACCAGCCGCGCCAACTCCTTCTGGTAGACGTTGAAATCGTTCACGATCGAGCGCGCGCTGCCGACCACCTGCGGGGCGGAGGAGAGCAGTCCGGAGAACCGCGGCTCAAGCACCGACTTGGGGTTCCAGGTGGCGTACGCGCCGATGCCCGAGGCGGCCAGCAGCGTGAGCGCCAGCCCGCCGGCGAGGAGGGCGCGGCGGGGGCGGCGGTAGACGGCGAGCCCGAGGGCGGTGGCTCCGGAGACGACGGCGACGACGGACCGTACGGCCAGCTCGGTGGTGCCGTTCATGACGTCGTGGCTGACCTCGCCCTGGAGGCCGGACAGCCGCTCGGGGTGCTCGACGAGCGCCTGGGACCGTACGGGGTCCAGCTGGTCCACATCGACGTCGAGGCGGATGGGGGCGGTGTGCGTGCTCAGCTCCAGCGCGCCCAGCGGCGAGACATTGATCTTGGTGCCGCCGGTCAGGGACGGGCGCAGCGTCATCTTGGTGTCCATCGGGCCGACCGGCGTCTTGACGCTGCCGACGATCAGCAGTCCGAGCCAGGCGCCGAGGAGGACGACGGAGAGCAGCCCGAGCGCGCGGGCGTAGGGGTGCGGGGAGTGGACCAGGGCGCTGGTGGGGGCGTCGCGGCGGGAACTGAGATGGCCCTGGATGCGGGTGAGCGAGGTACGGAACGGGAAGTGTGGTACATCACGGGCCATTGGTCGCGTATGCCCACGACGAGGTCCGGCCATGCCTGACTGCCGCCACCAGGAGTAGTGACAGGAGTGGTGGCGGGAGTGGTCGGCGGGGGCGACGGGGCCGGTTCGGGCACGGGAGGCGGGCCGGTCTTTGGCGGGGCCCGATCTCTGACGGGGCCGGTCTCCGGTGGGGCCGGGCTCAGCCCCAGCCCAGCTCGTGCAGCCGGTCGTCCGCGATGCCGAAGTGGTGGGCGATCTCATGGACGACGGTCACGGAGACCTCGTGCACCACCTCCTCGGGGGTCTCGCAGTAGCGCAGGGTCGGCCCCATGTAGATGGAGATGCGGTCGGGCAGCACCCCGGCGTACCACTCGCCGCGGTCCGTGAGCGGAGTCCCCTCGTAGAGCCCGAGCAGTTCGGGGTCGGACGCGTCGGGTTCGTCCTCGACGAAGACGGCGACGTTGTCCATGACCTTGGTCAGCTCCGGTGGGATCTGATCAAGGGCCTGGCTCACCAGCTCTTCGAAGGTCTCGCGTGTCATCTCCAGCACTCGGCCATTGTCCAGCAGACTCCGGCCGAACGGCCCCCGCCTTCCGCGAGTGCGGGTGCGGGATGTGTCCCGGGCGTGTCCCCGGCGGGGAAAAGGGAGTTGAGCAGTGAGACCCCTCCCTCGCCGCCGGCGGGGAGACCCGTTCCACGCCCCCGGAGGTGCCACTCGTGCGCCAGTTGTCCGCCCCAGGCCGTTTCGCCGTCTGGATCGTCACGTCACTGGCGGTCGCGGCCTCCACAGGCTGCATGAGCGTCGGCGAGGACGAAGGAAAGCCGGCGCCCTCGCGGTCGGCGAAGGGCCAGGGCACCGCGACCGAGCCCGACGGCGTCACGAGCGAGGGCGCCGGGGCCAGTGAGCCCTATGCCTGGCAGGGCCGTACGGAAGACGGCGGCGCGGAGCGGGGCGGCGCGAACGGCCGGGAGAAGGAAGAGCGGGACGGGAAGGGTGAGGGCGAGGGAACGGGCGCCGCGGACGATACGGGCGATACGGGCGGCAACGGCGCCTCACCGAGCGCCAGTTCCACTGTCCCACCCTCGCCCGAGCCCTCGAAGGGCACGCGTCCGCGGCCCGGGAAGCCGATTCCGCCGGGCGACGGGCCCGTACCGCCCAAGGAGCCCACGCGCCCGGCGCCGCCCGCCGACCCGCCGCCTGGGCCCCCGGACCCGGACCCTGAGCCGCAGCCCGAGCCGGAGCCGACGAAGCCGTCGGAGCCGCCGTCCGCGTCACCGGCGGCGGATGTCCGTACGGGCGTGATGTCGGCCGCCGACGGGATGGGGATGCGGAAGGAGCCGACGGCATCGCCGCAGCTCGGCCCGGTGTGAGGGAGGTCGCGGCGGACGCGGTTTGCCTAAGAGGGGGGAGGGTGCGTATGGTAGTAGATCGTTTGATCATTGCCCGGCGCCGACACAGAAGAGCGCCGCGTGGCGCGTACTCTCCCTTGCCGTGGCTGACCGCATTGAGGCGGTCGATTTGCGAATCACGGAGTTTGGGCGCGTGCCGAGACTCCGGAAGGTTTCGCATTTCGCATGTCCATTTCCAGTACTGACCACACCGTCATGCCCGAGAACGAGTCCCCCGAGACGGTCGCCGACGTGACCGCCGAGATCGTCGAGATCGTCGAGAGCGCGGAGGCCGTCGTGGCCCCCGAGACCCACGAGACCTCCGAGGTTGACGAGGCGTCAGACGCCGACGAGACCCCTGGGCTCAGCTTCGGCGACCTGGGCCTCCCTGACGGCATCGTCCGCAAGCTCACCCAGAACGGCGTGACCGCCCCCTTCCCGATCCAGGCCGCGACCATCCCGGACGCCCTGGCCGGCAAGGACATCCTGGGCCGTGGCCGTACCGGTTCCGGCAAGACTCTCTCCTTCGGTCTGCCGCTGCTGGCCACGCTCGCCGGCGGCCACACCGAGAAGAAGAAGCCCCGCGGCGTCATCCTCACCCCGACCCGCGAGCTGGCGATGCAGGTCGCGGACGCCCTCCAGCCGTACGGCGATGTGCTCGGCCTGAAGATGAAGGTCGTCTGCGGCGGTACGTCGATGGGCAACCAGATCTACGCGCTGGAGCGCGGGGTCGACATCCTCGTCGCCACCCCGGGCCGGCTGCGCGACATCATCAACCGCGGCGCCTGCTCGCTGGAGCAGATCCAGATCGCGATCCTCGACGAGGCCGACCAGATGTCGGACCTGGGCTTCATGCCCGAGGTCACCGAGCTGCTCGACCTGGTGCCCGCGGGCGGTCAGCGCATGCTCTTCTCCGCCACCATGGAGAACGAGATCAGCACGCTGGTCAAGCGCTATCTGTCCAACCCGGTCAGCCACGAGGTCGACAGCGCCCAGGGCAATGTCACGACCATGACGCACCACGTGCTCGTCGTGAAGCCGAAGGACAAGGCCCCGGTCACCGCGGCGATCGCCGCCCGCAAGGGCCGCACGATCATCTTCGTACGGACGCAGCTGGGCGCCGACCGTATCGCCGAGCAGCTGCGCGACTCGGGCGTGAAGGCCGACGCGCTGCACGGCGGTATGACGCAGGGCGCGCGCACCCGGACGCTGGCCGACTTCAAGGACGGTTACGTCAACGCGCTGGTCGCCACCGACGTCGCCGCGCGCGGTATCCACGTGGACGGCATCGACCTGGTGCTGAACGTGGACCCGGCCGGGGACCACAAGGACTATCTGCACCGCTCGGGCCGTACGGCGCGGGCCGGCAAGTCCGGTGTCGTCGTCTCGCTGGCGCTGCCGCACCAGCGTCGCCAGATCTTCCGGCTGATGGAGGACGCGGGCGTGGACGCCTCGCGCCACATGGTCGGCGGAGCCGGCGCGTTCGACCCGGAGGTCGCCGAGATCACCGGCGCCCGTTCGCTCACCGAGGTCCAGGCCGACTCGGCGAACAACGCGGCCAAGCAGGCCGAGCGCGAGGCCGCGGAGCTGGCCAAGCAGCTGGAGCGGGTCCAGCGCCGCGCCGCCGAACTGCGCGAGGAGGCCGAGCGCCTGGTCGCCCGTGCGGCGCGCGAGCGGGGCGACGACCCGGAGGCGGCGGTGGCCGAGGTGGCCGCCGAGGCCGAGCGCGCGGTCGAGGAGGCGGCAGCCGCCGCGGCGGCCGTACCGGCGCAGCGCGAGGAGCGCAGGGACAGCCGCGATGAACGGGGCAACTTCGGGCGCCGCGACGACCGCGGCGAGCGCAGTGGCCGGGGCGGCGCGCGGGGCTACACGCCGCGTGACGACCGCGGCGGCGAGCGTGGCGCGGACCGTGGCGGTGACCGCGGCGGGTTCCAGCGTCGCGACGACCGCGGTGGCGACCGCGGCGGCTTCCGCCGGGACGAGCGCCGTGACGAGCGCAGGGACAACGACCGCGGTGGCTTCCAGCGTCGCGACGAGCGGGGCGGCGAGCGCGGTGGCTTCAACCGCGACCGCCGGGACGACCGCGGCGCGGACCGTGGCGGTGACCGCGGCGGGTTCCAGCGCCGTGACGACCGTGGCGGCGAGCGCGGCGGTTTCAACCGCGACCGTCGGGACGACCGTAACGACCGCGGTGGCGAGCGCCGTGACGACCGCGGCGGCCGCTCCTTCGAGCGCCGTGACCACCGTGGCAGCGACCGCCCGTTCAACCGCGACCGCCGCGACGACCGCCCGTCGAGCGGCTTCCGCCCCGGCGGCCACGACCGCCCCTCGACCCGCCGTGACGACCACCGCGGCGGTACGACGGGCACCGGCACCGGCAGCTTCGGCCGCCGCGACGACAAGCCGCGCTGGAAGCGCAACGGCTGACCGTCCGCCGACAGTCCACCGGCCGGCCTGACGCACTACCAGGGCCCGTGCCCCACCCCCGAGGTGGGGCACGGGCCCTGCCCGCGTCCGAGGGCCCGAGGCTCCGAGGCTCCGAGGTTACGGACACCCTGTCCGTCCCGGCCCACGAAACCGCCTCCGGCCACCCTGCCGACACCTCCCCCGCGAACCGCGCAGACACCCCGAGCCGACGTGCGACATACCCACGACGGGATACCCGATCGGCGCAGGGCCGAGGGCGGGCTATGCTCGTGTGTGTTGTGCCGAGGGCCGTTAGCTCAATTGGCAGAGCAGCGGACTTTTAATCCGTTGGTTGTGGGTTCGAGTCCCACACGGCCTACCGCCCGCAGGCAGGGGATACCTCCTCTGACCGGCTACAGAGCGCCCCGTCCGGGTTCGACCGGTCGGGGCGTTCCGTCGTTCGGGGCGCCGTGCGTGAGCGATGCGTGAGCGGATGTGCCCTTACGGCGGCGTAGGGAAGCGGAGCGGCTACAGACGCGAGGCGGCATCCGGCCACAGGGGCATCGCGAAGTCCTTGTCACTGGATCCCTCTTCGTACCAGCCCCGTCCGGCCAGCCAGCTTTCAAGCCACTCGGCGAGACTGCCGGCGTCCACGAACCATGCACCGGAGACGTCCCGGTCGGTGATCGCGTTCGGTTCAAAGAGGAGCACGGTGCCGTCCTCGCTCAGACAGTCGACGCACGCGAACATGGCGCACCCCCAGTCCAGGACCGGAAGGACGCCCTTCGGCCAGGACCACCAGGTGTTCGCATCCGCAGGTGGAATCCGGTCGAGATAGCCCGCGACGACGCTCTCCTCGTCGTCTGACGCAGGAGCAGGCGTCAGGGACAGCAACGAATCCATAGGGCCGAACCCGCCATTGCCCACTTCGCGGTACAGCGCGGCGAGGAGCGGATGCAGCCGAAACCCGAGTCGCTGCTCGGCTTCCATCAATGAGTCGGCAGCGACTGGTGGCTGGAGCCGCCCGCTCCGTGCCGCCTCGGCCGCGACCCGCCTGAGCAGATCGTCGAAGTTGTCCATGGAGGGCATCCTCGCGGACAGGTCTGACAACTCGGGCCAGTGCGGCAGACCGCCGCCGTGCCCGCTCCAAGCTCGCCCCCGCCCTGTCCATCAACCGCGTCCGTGAGGCCCGCGTCGGGCAGCGGGCTGCCGCCCTGCGCTCGGCGGACAGGCAACTTCTCAGCAGCGATACCAGCACCGACGGAGCCGTGGTGATCGACCTGCTCGTCGCCGCGATCCGCTTCACCGTGGCGGCAGCACGCCGGCACGAGAAACGAGGCCACGAGCAGCAAGCCGCAGCCGCCGAGCAGACGCCGGCGCATCTCCGCGTCGCAGCCGGCGAATGGCATCACCGCCTCGGAGCATCACGTCTTCCGCGCCGAGGCGACCACCTATGTGGGCCCGCCGACGGAACTGAACGAGTCGGACCGCATCGAGTGGATCCCGATGTCGGAGATTCGCGGCATGATCGACCGTCGCGAGGTGGGTCAGCAGCGGCAGCCTGGTCGGGTGCTGTACCTCCTGCTGGACGATGCCACCAGCGCCACGAATTAGCCGAGCGCTTCGCGCATGCGCCGCTCGAACGCGATCACCGGCGTCTCGCGCGCGTAGGGGGCGAGGCGCTGATGGAACTCGTGGACGTGGCCCGCGACCCGGGGCGAATCGAGGGACGCACTGAGGTCCAGGGCGAGCCCGGCACTGTGGCACACGGCATCCAGCTTTGGGCAGCCTGGGCAGTACTCGCCGCCGTGACCGCCTTAGTGGCCGCGGTCGACAGCCCGACGGGCCTGACGACCACCACGCCCCTGCTCGCCTACGGGAGGGCAGGGGCGCTTTCGTGCGTTCGGGGCGAGGACGCAGAACGCCTCGGCCCCCGTTCACGGGGACCGAGGCGTGCCGCCCGGAGCCAACCGGGCGTACCGTTCTGAGTGTCTGGGTCAGAACGGAGTTCAGCATGCCACAGGGCAATGAGGAGCACACCGGCGCGCGGATCGCGGACTACCGGAAGCTCCGTCAGATGACTCAAACGGCCCTCGCTCAGCGGGCGTTCCTGTCACGCGGCACTGTGGCCAAGGTGGAGGCCGGCCTCTCGCCGGCCACGCCGACCGTAGTCGCCGCCCTCGCCCGAGCGCTCCAGGTCGAAGTAGCCGTTCTCTACGGCCAGCCGTACACATCAGAGATGCAGCAGGACCATCTGGATCGGCTGATCAGTCCGTTGTCCGAGGCTCTGGACCTGTACGACCTTGGGCCCGACCCGGCCATCACTCCACGGCCCATTGCCAGGATCAAGGCGGACGTTGAGGCGCTGTGCGCGGGAGCCTGCGCCACGGAGTACAAGGACGTCGGAACCAAGCTGCCCGGCCTCGTCGGCGAACTCACCACGGCCATAGCTCTGCTGCCTGTCGGCGAGGAACGGCGGCGCGCGAGTGAATTCCTGGCCTGGGCTTACTGGGTGAGCTACGAATTCTCTTACCGCCTCGGGTACCAGCACCTTGCCTCGATCGCGCTGGAACGCATGGGATGGATGGCCGAACAGGCACAGGACCCACTGCTCCTCGCGGTCCGCCTGGCCAAACGGTCCAGCATGCTCCTGCGCCGCGGCGACAACCGCATGTCGCTGCGGATCATCGAACGAGGCCACAGCCTGGTCGAGCAAGCCGAGGACAGACAATCAGTGAACGCGCTCGCTGTCACTGGAAGCCTCCATCTCGCCTCCGCCATCGCGGCTTCGCAGGCCAAGAACGAGGACAGCGTCATGGGCTACCTGGAACTGGCCAACCGGGTCGCGGACGAGATCGGCCACGATGTGCCCAAGGCGTACTGGGCGTCATTCGGTAAGACCAACGTGAAGCACTACGAGGTCGCGACCCGTGTGGAACTGGGCAAGCTCGGGGACGCCATGAAAGAAGCCAAGACGCTCCATTTCCCGGCAGGCCATCCAAAGATGCGCATGGGCCGCTACTACATGGAGATGGGGCGAGCCTACGCCCAGATGGGCCGAGCGGAAGCCGCACACAAGGCGCTGCGCAACGCACGCAAGGTAGCCCCGCAGCAAGCCAGGTACCACCCGCTGATGCGCGAGACGATCGGCACACTCGTCCGGCGCCAACGCCGGGCCTCTGACTCGCTTTCATCAATGGCCGCATGGGTGGGCATGTAGCACAGCGCACCCTGCGTAGTGTTCCCGAGACGGGAACACTACGCGCCTCCTCGGTCGGGACGATGTGACGGGAGCCTTACTCGCCGTCACATGGAGCCGACCATGTCCACCGCGCCACCGCCGCTCGCGTTCATCTACGACCGCCACGCTACAGAGCGCCGCGCACCCCTCGACTTACGCCTCGACGGATGCCGGAACTGGGCGGCGCTGCACGGCTGGGAGATCGCGGGCATCTGGCTCGACCTCGGCGACACCGCCCTGACCGACGGGCACCGGCGCCAGTTCAACGGCCTGTGCGGCGCGATGGCGCTGCACGGGGGCAGTCGCGAGGTCCTGTGCCTCGTCCATACCTGGCAGCGCCTCACCCGCACCGACGCGCGCCCCGAGTATCAGCGCAAGGTCGCCGCCGCCGGCGGTTACACGGCCACCTGCCTCGGCGAGGACGACCGGCGGGCATTCGGCGCCGAGCGCCTGGCCGCGCACGCCGGATCGAGGGGGACGTCATGAGGCCCCAGGAACAAGGCCACGCTGCCTCGCTGGACGACACGATCGGCGACACCCCCGTTGTCCCCCCGGAGGTCCAGACGCCGTATGACCATGCCCTCGATCACGTCGGGCAGTGCGCAGAGTGCGGCGCCCTGCGCGACTGCCCGACCGGCGCCCGACTGCGCCAGGCCGCTCGGGAGGCACGGTGACCCGGTGCCCCGGCGGTGGCCACGACTTCCCGATGGAAGACGAGGACGGCGCGCGCTGCGACGAACATGGCCTCACCCTGCTGTGGAACGGCCCGCCCATCACGGAGGACGATCTCCCCCGGACGGCGGGCGCCGTTGTGCCGTGCGGGCCGTGCCTGGCCGCGCACCTCTTCGACCTCAGCTCCCCGCACCGCTGCCTCGGCCGGAGCGTGGCGCGCGCCCTGGTCACCGGAATCACGCTCGCGGAGCCCCAACTTTGCCCCTGCGACTGCCAGAGGGAGGGAGCACGGTGAGCGAGCGGACCCGGCAGCTGCTGTACGTCGTCGTCGCGTGCTCCTGGCCGTGCTCGACGTCGGCATCGTCGGCGGCGACTACGGCCCGGCCGAGCCACGAGGCGGCCGGCCGTGAACGTCCGTATCCGCCCCGACGGTCCTGCCTTCCCCGTGATGGGCGACTGCTTCATGTGCCCCCGCCGCGGGCTCCAGACCATCCGAATCGGAGAAATCGTCAGCACCGGTGGTCCCGGGCATGACGACGCCGACGTGCCGCTGTACGCCTGCCGTGCCTGCGAGCAGGGCCTGATATGCCTGCGCGCCAACGCCTTGCGGAACCCGGTCCGACCGTACGTGGCCGCCGGACACCCCCATTGACCCCCTGCCCGCCGCTGCCGGTGGCGGACAGGGTGAGGGCCCCCTGGGCCCTCCGTTCATCCGACCGAGTACATCCTCGAAGGGAAACGCTATGTGGCACACACTCAGCTCATGCGATCACGAGTGGACCGAGTGGAGCGGCAAGCAGCGCTGCCGTAAGTGCGGCGAAACGCAGGGCTGATCCGCTACTGGGGGCGCCGGGGTATGACCCGGTGCCCCTCCTCAGACGAGAGGGCACCATGACCGAGCGTGTTCCGTGGGATGACCTCCCCGCCGGACTCCGGGCCGCCATCGAGGACAAGACCGGCGCCGTGACCGCCTCAACTTCGGTCACCCAGGGACTGAACTGCACGACCGCCCAAGTCATCACCACCCGTGGGAACGGGCCGCTCTTCCTCAAGGGCGTCCGTGACACCGACCTCGACGGCGCCGCCGCTCTCCGCTGGGAGGAGCACCTCAACGACACCGTGGGGGGTATCAGTCCGACCATCCGCCATGCCGTACGAGTCGGTGGCTGGTACTGCCTCCTGTTCGTCTACGTGGACGGCCGGAACGCCGACCTCAGCCCCGGCTCAAAGGACCTGGACGCGGTGGCGTTCACGATCGGGCGCATGCACCGCCTCCGGACGCCCGACATCTGCATCCCGCCGCTCGCCGACCGCTTCACCGGATACCTGATGCCCGGCGAGGCCGAGGCGCTGGCCGGCGGCACCCATCTCCTGCACACGGACACGAACCCCCACAACATCATGATCAGCAGCGGAACCGCGTACATCGTCGACTGGGCCATGCCAGCGGTCGGCCCTGAATGGGTGGACGCCGCCTACACAGCAGTCCGTCTCATGGAGTACGGGCATGCTCCGGCGTCGGCCCTGGCATGGCTCCGCAGGATCCCGAGCTGGCGCAGTGCGGACCCGAAGGCGGTGGAGGCTCTGGTGTCGGCTACATGCCGGCGGTGGTCGGCGGTGGTGGGCGCGCGCGGTTCAGCAGCGAGCAACAAGCGGTTCCAGCAGCTCGTGGCCTGAAGGGTGTTACCCCTGCCCCGGCACCACCACGCAGTGATCTGATGAGAGCCCCGGCCGCGCTGCCGGGGCTCTCCCGCGCGGAGCACCCCCGCCTGCGCGGGGACCACACTTCCCGACCTGCGGCGTTAGACGGGCTTTGCCGTTGCTTGACCATCGCTCGTCCTCATGCCTCCATGGTGTCAGAGGCATGTGGTCGGTGGGGCTGCCTTGTTGCCGTAGCTGGACCCAATGCCCACCGGATCGCTCGATAAGCCAGCCAGCCAACCGGCCAGCCGATCAACCCGTCAGTCCCGCCCGGCCAGGGGGATTTGGGCGGTTGCCGGTCCCGCGGAGTCGAACCGTAGCGTCGGTCCCCCGCCCCGGCTGGGGTCCCGCCGCGCCTCCGCCTCAACCACAGCTCAGGAATGTGTCCGGCGCCGACGTCGGCGCCGGGACGCGGGTCGGTCTGGGGGCCGGGGCCGCGTGCAAGTGGCGTTGGGGGGTGGCGTGGCAGGGGCAGTCGCAGCGCAGCGTCTCGATCGCCGGTCCTGTGCGTGACTGCCAGGGGAGCCGGGTCTCACCCGGGCCGTGGCATTCCGCGTGCTCCTCGATACGGCACGCCGGTGCCGTATAGGCGGGTGCCTTCGGCGTCACTGGGCCGCTTCCACTTCGTGTCCGTCCGTCGTCGCTCGGGTTGCCGCGTCATCCGTAGGTGTGGCTTCCGCGCCGTGCCGACCGGGTCCGGGCGGCGCTACGGCAATCAGCATGACGCCTCTCCTACTACGCTGAGTTGCCCGTCCATTACTGGGCTCATGACAGTAGGGAGCGGAGATCACCGCTTGAAGTGACCACGGGTACGGGTAGCCCGCCGCGGTCCGCGTGCGATTGGGGGCCCCGTGCCGAACGTTCCGCGGTTCACCCTGACCGGCGGTCGGAGAAGCGTGCCGAGGGCCCGTGCGGGGATCGTGTCCGGTTATGTCTTCCGGATCATCCGTGAGCAACTGGGGCTCACCCAGGACGCCCTGGCCGAGCAGTTCCGGGTGTCGGCCGACACCGTCGCCGGGTGGGAGTCGGGGCGGCGGGCGCTGACCGCCGTACCCGTCGGGCAGTTGTTCGTGTACAGCCACCGGCTGATGCGGTTGGGCACCGTCCCCGCGTTGCTGCTGTCCCTGGAGCGCGCCATGGAGGCGGACGTCCTGCTCGCCGGTGCGCTGGACGGCGGTTTCTCGTACGAGGCCAACCCGCTGGGCGCGTGCGTCATGCGGCGGGATCTGGTCGAGGTGCTCGCCTGGCCCCTGAACGGGGTCGCTCCCACGTATTTCAGCGCGCTGCCCGAGCCGCCGCGTCCCCGGCGGGGGCCGGTGCCCCAGGGGCCCGAGCTGGGGGCCGCGAACCGTCGGCGGTTCTTCTCGGAGATGCGGCGCACCGCCGAGCGGGCCCGCGGGAAGGAGAGCTTCCTGCTGCGGCGCCAGGCCCTGTATCTGGCCGGCTATGACGACCGGGCCGACACCCCCGGCTGGCTGGCCCGCCAGCAGCGCACCGAACGGCCCGACGACTGGCTGTCGGGCTGGCTCAACTCCCGCTCGGTGGCGGCCGTCGCCGCCCGGCAGGGCGACCGGGACCGGATGCGCCACTTCATCGAGAGCGCCCTCGTCGACGACGACGCGAGCGAGGCCGCCAATCTGAACTACTGGGCGTACTGGATCGGTGAGGCACCGCACATCCAGCTGTCCGACGACTTCATCGCCGCCCGTGTGCCGGGCCGCTGGCCCGGCGACAGGCTGATGCACCACCTCGTACGGGGGCTGACGCCGCGTCACGGGTTCTTCGACCTCAATGTCCACACCCTGTGGGCGCTGCTGGCCGCCCGGCCGAGTCTGCTGCGTTCCGGGAGCCCGGCGGGAAGCGCGCTGAGCGCGTGTCTGCCGGCGCTGCTCGACGACCGGGAACTGTCGGCGCGGGCAAGGAGGGAACTGCAAGGAATCCGGTACGCGATCCGGCTCGCCGAGGCGTGAGCGGGCAGGCATATGCCTCCGTAGTCTGCGTCGTTGCCGCCGCCGCGGCCGAAAATGAACTGCGGAAGGGCCCTTTTCATTCGCGCATTTCTTCGCTCACTTCTCGCCATATCGTCGCGCTTCGGCCATTGTTTCGCACGCCCCGTCTGTCGAGATGAATAGTTGGCTACCTTTGGGCGCTGCTCCGGAGGAATCCGGGCGCCGGGCCATTCGTACCCGGCCATGCGTACCCGGCCATGCGTACCCGGCCATGCGTACCAAGTCATGCGTAACGGGCCATTCGTGGAGAGCGGAAAAGGAGGGGCATCGCATCATGAGCGAACAGCTTTCCCCGGAACTCGACGAGAGCGTACTGGAGCAATTCCACGAGCGAGGCTATCTCGTCCTTCCCGGATTCATTCCGTCCGATTCGCTGACGCCCTTGGAACGTGAAGTCGACCTCTGGGTGGACAGCGGTCTGCGGAAGCGTTCCATCGCCGCGGCGCTCGAACCAGACGTATACGGCGCGCCGGACATGGTCGAGATAGAGCTCGCGGCCCATGGCGAACTGGCCGTGCATCCCCGCTGATGTCCCTGCTCCGCCCTGTTCCACGCCCGCCGTACGGTCCCCGGCGCGTCGGGCGGGCCCCGCTACATGATCGACGCCTCGTACTGCCAGACCGGTTGATCCGGCCCCCGCGCGGCGTCTGGTCCTTCATCATTCGGTACGCCGCCCGCGCGCACAGGAAGCTTCCCGTGGCGATGGAGTCCATGACGCGGTGCCAGTCCTCGACAGGGACGTCCTCGGTCGGTGTGTACGGCATGGTGTCCGCCGCGTTGTTGAAGAGCAGGTCGATACGTCCGAAACGCTTCGCCACGTCGTCGAACAGCCGCGCTACAGAGTCCCCGTCCGTGATGTCCGCCGGCACCGGTACCGCGCGTGCCGCGTCCGCTCCGGCCAGCGTCGCCGTCTCCACGAGCGGGTCTTTCCGCCGCCCGGCCAGGACGACCGTCCAGCCGTCCGCCAGCAGCCCCAGCGCGCAGGCGCGGCCGATACCGCTGCCCGCGCCCGTGACGACCGAGATCTTTTCAGCCAATTCAGCGGATTCAGTCATGCCGGACTTCCTTTCGCCGCATTCTGGATCTCCGCAGCGAGTCTGGACACCGTCCGCGATCCCGGTCAAGGCTGCGTGAAAGCCGAAGAGTTGTTCCACGCGGGCGATGGCGCCCGGGACAGGAGTGACATATGACCCGGCAGAATTTCTCCGGTGTCGCGGCCAAAGGCGTAGCGGCCGAAACGGCGGCGCAGGCCGTACCGGCGCTCGGCGGAACCGCCATGAGCAGCGCCTTGTTCGAACGCGCCAAGAAGTCTCTCGCGGGCGGTATCAGTTCCTCCTCCAGGCTCACTTCCACCGGTCCGCACCCCTACCCGCTCTATATAAACGGTGGCTCCGGGGCCCGTATTCGTGATGTGGACGGAAACGAGTACATCGACTTTCTCGCCGCGTACGGAAGCGCCATTCTCGGCCATGGACACCCCGCGCTCACCGACGCCCTGACCGGAGTCCTCGCCAACGGCCCCATGTTCGGCACCTGCAATGTGCCCGAGGTCGAGCTCGCCGAGCTGATCCGCGCGATGGTCCCCTGCGCCGATCTGGTCCGGTTCGCCAACTCGGGCTCGGAGGCGGTCCAGGGAGCGGTACGGGTCGCCCGAGGCCACACCGGACTCTCCAAGGTCCTCAAGTTCGAGGGTCACTACCACGGGTGGTCGGACACCCTCGCGATCTCCAACCGGCCGCCCGAAGCGGCGGCGGGCCCGTACGCCACCCCGCACTCCGTCCCGCACTCCCCGGGGATCCCGGAGGGCGTCACCGGCGATGTCGTCGTCTGCCCCTGGAACGACCCGGACGCGCTGCGCGCCGTACTCGACGCCCACCGAGGCCGGCTCGCGGCCGTCATCTGCGAACCCGTCGTCGCCAACAACGCCTGCACCATGCCCGCCCCCGGCTATCTGCGGCTGCTGCGCGACGAGTGCACGGCGCGCGGGATCATCCTGATCTTCGACGAGGTCTGCACCGGCTTCCGTACCGGCCCCGGCGGCGCGCAGGCGCTCTTCGACGTGGTCCCCGATCTGGCCGTCTATTCGAAGGCGCTGGGCGGCGGACTGCCCATCGCCGCGTTCGCCGGCCGTCATGAGGTGATGGCGGCGCTCGCGACCGGCCGGGTCAAGCACGGCGGTACGTACAACGCGTCGCCGCTCTGCGCCACGGCCGCGCTGGTCACGCTCAGCACGCTCGCCGACCCGGCCGTCATCAAGAGGATCGACGACACCGGGCAGCGGATCATGGAGGCCGTGCGCCGGGCGGCCACCGACCACCGGGTGCCGTGCGCGGTGCAGGGGGTCGGCGCGATGTTCCAGGTGGTGTTCTCGGCCGACGGTGCCCCCACCCGGCACTACCGCGACACCCTCCGCCTCGACCACCGGCGCTACGACACCTTCCGGCACGAACTGCTGCGCCGGGGGATCCACACCAACGCGCACGGACTCGCCTGCTGGTTCGTCTCGGCCGCCGTGACGGACGACGACACGGACCGGACCTGCGCCGCGATCGAGGAGGTCTTCGCCGTCCTCCGCTGAGATCGCGGGAGACCGGCACGACCGGTGTGACGACCGGTGTGACCCAGCCGACAGCCCGTGCGGAAAAGAAGCGGGTCCCAGAGGCTGCGGATGGGGCGAGATCGACGCACTCTTGGGCCTATGAGTGATGCACCGATCGTCGTCCACCGGGCGTCAGGGACAGGCGGGCGGCGGGTCACGGTCCGTGGGCGGATCATGGGGCTCGCCCACTCCGACGACCACTTGATCGAATTCCTGCGACTGGCGGGGCTGCCGGACGCCTGGGAGCTGCTGGACGACCCGGCCTGGGTGGAGTGGCAGGGCGGTCCCGCGCACGAGTACAGCGTGGTGTGAGCCGGCGTGGCGTGAGCCGGTGTGGTGTGAGCGGGCATGGCGTGAACCCGCGTGGTGCGATGCGCACCCATCCGGCTCACCCGCCGCACCCCGCCCCGTCAGCCCTGTTGGTCCGCCCGTTCCACCTGGTCGGCTCGCTCCCTCTGCCCTTTCTGCTCCCTCTGCTCCGCCACGATCGCGGCGAGCTGCGTCAGGTTGTCGATCCGCCAGTCCGCCGCCTCGATCACTTCCGGGTCGTCCGCCCACAGGTAGCCCCAGGGCCCGCGCCGCAGATGCGCGGCGCGCAGACCCGCCTCCCGGGCGGGGAACAGGTCGTACGCGGGATGGTCGCCCACGTACACCGTCCTGTCCCGTGACGCCCCGGACGCCTCGATGACGCGCGCGAAGAACTCCGGCGACGGTTTCTCGACGCCCCACTCGCCCGAGGTGGCGATGAGATCGACGGGCAGATCGAGGCCGCGCAGCAGCTCGCCCGTCTTTACGGTCTGGTTGCCCGCGAGGACGACGCGGACGCCGAGGGCCCGGAGGCTCGCCAGGGCGGGCCGTACATCGGGATAGAGATCGGACTCGTCGAGATGGTCGCCGCGGCCGGCGGCCTCCCGGGCGCGGTACGCCTCGCCGACGTCCATGCCGGGCTTGATGAGGCGGAGGGCGTCGGCGTTGTCCCGGTTCTGGACGGTGGCGGCGCCGACGAGCGCCGAGATGGTGTGTCGGGGAATGCCCAGCCAGTCGGCCCAGGACGCCCAGTAGCGGTCGTCGCGGACGAGGGTCTCGCCGACGTCGAACACGATGGTTTCAATCACCGGTGTAAGCGTAGGGGGACACGCTCTGCCGATTGTCAGTGGCTGGCCGTAGCCTTGCTCCTATGTTCGCTTCCTCGTCCACTTCTTCCCCCGCCTCCGGTGACGGCGACTCGTTACGCGCTGTCAGGTCCGCCGCTGTCGTCAACGCGGAGATCCGTGCCCTGTGGGCGCGTGCCGGTGGCGCGCTGCCGCCCGCCGAGCAGGAGCGCTACCAGCGACTTCTGGTGGAGTGGGCCGCCGCGGTCCACGCCGATGTCGTCGAGGCGGCGTAGGCCGTCCGTGCGCCGAGTGGTGATGATCTTGCTCCGGATGGCGTAGAGTTGCATTCAACGGCGCGGGGTGGAGCAGCTCGGTAGCTCGCTGGGCTCATAACCCAGAGGTCGCAGGTTCAAATCCTGTCCCCGCTACTGGAAGAGAACGAAGGCCCGGATTCCTGGTGAATCCGGGCCTTCGTCGTGTCCGCCCGCCCGCCGGGCCTTCGTCGTGTCCGCTCATCTGCCCGTCCGTCCGCCCGCGTGCTTCTCCGCCTGCGTGCTCCTCCGTCCGCGTGCTTCTCCGTCCGCGTGCGGCTTCCGGGGTTGACCTTTACGTAACGTCAAGTTCTAGCGTGAAAGTCATGGAGTGGTCGATCCAGGAAATCGCGAAGAAAGCGGGCACGACGAGCCGCACGCTCAGGCACTACGGCGAGCTGGGGCTGCTTGAGCCCAGCCGTACGGGCAGCAATGGCTATCGCTACTACGGACAGGACGCCCTGGTCCGGCTTCAGCGGATTCTGCTGCTGCGGGAGCTGGGCCTCGGGCTGCCCGAGATCGCGCGGGTCCTCGACGGCCAGCAGGACACGGCCGCGGCCCTGCGCGGCCATCTGAAGCTGCTTGAGCGGGAACGCGAGCGCATCGGTCGGCTGATCGCCTCGGTGCGGACCACTCTCCACAAGACGGCGACGGGAGAGGAACTCATGGCCGAGGACGTACTCGACGGCTTCGATCACACGCGGTACGAGGAGGAGGTGACCCGGCGGTGGGGCCGGGACGCCTATGCGAAGAGCGACCGCTGGTGGCGGTCGCTGAGCGAGGAGGAGCGGCAGGGCTTCAAGGACCAGCACGAGAGCATCGCCGGGGACTGGGGACGCGTGGCCGCGGCGGGGCTCGCCGCGGACAGCGACGAGGCGCAGGCCGTCGCCCGGCGTCACTGCGACTGGCTGTCCGTCACGGCCGAGCCCACCAGGTCGTATGTCATCGGCGTGACGGCGATGTATGTCGATGACGCGCGCTTCGCCGCCACCTATGACCAGTACGGTGAAGGTACGGCTGTGCTCGTGCGGGACGCCATGAAGGTGTACGCCGAGCGCCACCTGACCGACTGATCGGGTCCGTCGGCTCGCCGGTGCGCCGGAGCATCGGCCGGGCCGACGGGTCGGCTCGCCATAGCCCACTCGGCCGACGGCGATTCGCCGCCCGGGATGGCAGCGGCCAGCCTGGTGGAGCGCGGCACCGTCCGCAGCAGTCGGCGGACCGGGCAGGAGACCACTGGTGTGGAGACTGAGGAAGCTCGGAAAGGGCATCGGCGGAAGAGGCCGGCGGGCGGCCGAGGGCGCCGGTCTCTGGGCTGTTGACGGAAGGGGTTTCTGGGCGGCCGGCGACAACGCTCGCGGCGGCGGCCGGTATCCGGGCGGACGTGGCCGTACCGGACGCAGGCTGGTACGGGTGCTGCCCGTACTGGTGATCATCGCCGGGGTGATCTTCGACCTGGTGACCCCCACGCGTGTCACCGCGTCCCCCCTCTTCGCCGCCGCTCCGCTGATCGCCGCCCCGTTCTACCCGTTGGCCGGCACGCTCACCATCGCCCTGGCCTCGCTGGTCTCCGAGGTGCTGCTGCACATCCACGCGGACACCCAGTTCCAGGTGGAGTCGATCAGCGAGGTGCTGACGGTGGTCGTCGTCTCCCTGCTGGCGCTGTACATCAACGGCGTCGTACGGCGCAGCGGCGAGCGGCTGGCCTCCGCCCGCATCATCGCCGAGACCGCCCAGCGCGCGGTGCTGCCCAGACCCGCCGAGCGGATCGGGGGGCTGCGGATCGCCGCGCGGTACGAGGCGGCGCAGGAGGGCGCGTTCATCGGCGGGGACCTCTTCGCCGTACAGGACACGCCGTACGGGGTGCGGCTGGTGGTCGGGGACGTACGGGGGAAGGGTCTTGACGCGGTCGAAGCGGTGGCGGTGGTCATCGGGTCATTCCGGGAGGCCGCCGAGCAGGAGAGTTCGCTGGAGGGAGTCGCGCAGCGGCTGGAGCGCGCGCTCAGACGTGAGGGGACGCGGCGGGACGGGCTCGACATCTTCGAGGGGTTCACCACCGCCGTACTCGCCGAGATCCCGCACGACGAGGGAGTGGTGCGGCTGCTCAACCGCGGCCATCCCGAGCCGCTGCTGATGTGCGGCGACGGTGAGGTGCGGATGCTCGCCCCGAGCGACCACGCGCTGCCGCTCGGGATGAGCGAACTGGGCGCGTGGCCGGACCGCGCCGAGCAGGCCCTGTATCCGGAAGGCGCGACGCTGCTCTTCTACACGGACGGGCTCACCGAGGCGCGCGATGCCCACGGGGTCTTCTACGTCCCGCGCGACCGGCTCGACGGGCGGGTCTTCCAGGGGCCCGACGAGATACTTCAGGCGCTCATCGACGACGTACGGCGGCACACGGGCGGCGGGAGCCAGGACGACATGGCGCTGCTGGCGGTCAGCCGGCCCTCGGAGGGCGAACCGGAGCGGCGCAGGACCATGCCCCTGGTGCCGTGAGACGGCCGCGATCGCCGTCGGAGTCGTCACCCTCATCGCCCGGCGCGGGGCCGGCGGGAGCTCTCGCCACTGTAGGTAATCGAGAGGTATCCCTCCGCATAACATTTGACACACCGTCAGAAATGCCGACTTCCCTGACGGGCTGTCAACTCGCCCGATTGCGTTCCGCTACGTCCCGGTACGTCCGATGCGAAGTCGTTAATGATCACCCGGAACAGCTTGGAATATGGGCCGGGTCTCTATTAACGTTCGATAACGCAGCGCGGTCGTCCCAGCCGTCGTAAGAGATGGCGCCGTGCGCACGCGCCGAATCCCGCGAGGGAACCGGGGAACCACCAATTGGGGTGAATCGGGTGTCTTTTGCTGCCCTGTGCGGCAGGAGCGCCCGTAGGAGACCTTCCTGCTCCGAACCCGTCAGCTAACCCGGTAGGCGAGAAGGAAGGAAAGGAGCACGCCTCAGTGGCGTCCAACAAGCCTGCCCCCGAAGCCGTCTTCGAAACGCACTCCCTCGGCAGCGAGCCGGACAGGGCATGGGGGGAATGGAATCCCACCGAGGAGTCCATACGGCCCGTACGCGGCCGGCACCGCGTCGCCAAGCAGCGCGGACTGGCCCGTAGCTCCACCGTCCTCGGCGTCGGCGTCATCGCCGCCGTCGGCGCGGGCGGCATCGCCACCGCGCAGGACAAGCCCGCGGTCTCCATATCCCTGCCCGACGCGATCACGGACAATCTCCCGGACGCCAAGTCCCTGCCGGGAATGGGCTCCCTCGCCTCGGACGACTCCGACTCCGAAGTCCTCGCCGCCCCGCTCACCACCGCCGGGCTCACGGCCGCCGACACCGAGCAGGGCGCCACCGACGCGGGAGAGGCGCTGCGCGCCCGAATCCTCCAGCAGGCCGAGGCACAGCAGACCGGCGCCGAGGCGGCGCGGAAGGCCGCCGCGGAGTCCGCGGCGGCCGAGCAGGCCGCGGCCGAGGCCAAGAAGCAGCAGACCGAGGCCGAGAAGAAGATCGAAGAGGCGAAGAAGAAGGCAGAGGCGGAGGCCAGGGCCAAGGCGGAGAAGGAGCGGCTGGCCAAGCTGGCCGCCAGCTACGCGATCCCCACCTCCTCGTACACGATCACCTCGACCTTCGGTCAGGCCGGCTCCCTGTGGTCCTCCGGCCAGCACACCGGCCTGGACTTCGCCGCGCCGACGGGCACCCCGCTCAAGGCCGTGCACAGCGGCACGATCAAGTCGGCCGGCTGGTCGGGCTCGTACGGATACCGCACGGTCCTGGAGCTCGATGACGGCACGGAGATCTGGTACGCCCACCAGTCCTCCATCTCCGTCAGCGCCGGGCAGAAGGTCACCACCGGCGAGGTCATCGGCAGGGTCGGCGCGACCGGCAATGTGACCGGCGCCCATCTGCACCTCGAAGTCCACACGGCGGGCGGCACGGGCCTGGACCCGATGAGCTGGCTGCGCGGCAAGGGCCTCAACCCGTAGGGCTTCCCCGCGGGCATTCCCCTGGGTAATCCCTCTGGGTATTCCCCCCGGGGTATTCCCCCATAAGGCCCACATACGGGCGCGGAGCGGGTTGGGACGCCCCCCTCAGGGGTTGCATCTCCCTATGACCGCTCTGCGCCCACTGGGCTCCTCCGATCTGCACGTCTTCCCGCTCGCCCTCGGCGGCAATGTCTTCGGCTGGACCGCCGACGAGACGGCCTCCTTCGCCGTCCTCGACGCGTACGCCGCCGCGGGCGGGAACTTCATCGACACCGCCGACATGTACTCCTCGTGGGCCCCCGGCAACGAGGGCGGTGAGTCCGAGACCGTCATCGGCGACTGGATCGCGTCGCGTGGCAATCGCTCCGACGTGCTGGTCGCGACCAAGGTGGGCGCGCACCCGCGGTACAAGGGGCTCAGGGCGGCCACCATCAAGGCCGGGGCCGAGGAGTCGCTGCGCCGGCTCCGTACGGACTACGTCGACCTCTACTACACGCACTTCGACGACCCCGAGGTGCCGGTCGAGGAGATCATGACCGCCCTCGACCAGCTGGTGCGGGCGGGCAAGGTCCGCGCGCTCGGCGCCTCCAACATCAGCGCGGAGCGGCTGGCCGCCTCGCTCGCCTTCTCGGAGCGCGAGGGGCTGGCCCGCTATGTGGCGCTCCAGCCGCACTACAACCTGGTCTCCCGGGACACCTACGAGGGCGAGCTCCGGGACACCGTGCTCCGGCACGGGCTCTCGGCCGTGCCGTACGCCGCGCTGGCGTCGGGCTTCCTCACCGGCAAGTACCGTCCGGGGACCGAGGTCGACAGTCCCCGGGCCGGCAAGGCGGCCGAATATCTGGCGTCGGAGCGGGGCGCCGAAGTCCTGACCGCGCTGGACCGGATCGCCGGGGCGCGGGGCGCCGAGGTCGCGACCGTCGCGCTGGCCTGGCTGGCGGCGCAGCCGACCGTGGTCGCGCCGCTCGCGTCCGCGCGTACGACCGAGCAACTGCCCGCGCTGCTGGCTACGGTCGGCCTTGAGCTGACGGCGGAGGAACTGGCGGAGCTCACGGCGGCATCGGCCTGAAGCCGCGGCTCGTCGGACTGGTCGGTCATCCCTCGTCCGTCAGGTCCGTCAGGTCCGTCAGGTTCGTCATTGGCGGTACGGGTTGTAGCCGTCGTAGTCGATGGACGGCGGCGGCACCCGTACCCTGCCCGTGGCCCGCGCCGCATAGGTCAGCGCGGGCCCGGCTATCTCCCTGCGCTGCCACAGATGGTGCAGCAGCTCCTGCTCGCGCTCGATGAAGTCCGGGCCCACCGCGCCGCGGTGGGCCCGGTGGCGCAGAAACGCCAGGGACGTCGCGAACGCCTCGTACTCCCCGACCGACCTGGCCGCCCGCGGGCCGTACGTACGGCCCGCGAAGTCACGCGCCATCGTGCGCGCCCGCATGGAGGAGAGCGCGAGGGGCGCGGCCGGGGTCAGCCAGCCGGCCGCGGCGTACGCGGGCAGCTCGGACCCGACCGTGCGCAGCTCGCGCTGGCGGCTCCAGATCACCAGCCAGGTCAGCAGGGCGAAGACGGGAACCATGAACACCCCGTACACCACATAGAAGCCGTACGGGCCGAAGAGCGCCCCCGATCCGTTCCACAGCGCGTGCAGGCCCATCGCCAGGGCCAGACCGAGCAGGGGCAGGGCGAATCTGCGGATCCTCCGGCGGCGGGCCGCCATCGCCGCCAGACCGAAGCCGATGCCGGTGAGCACGGTGAAGAGCGGATGGGCGAACGGTGACATGACGACCCGTACGAAGAAGGTCGCGGCCGTGACGGAGGCCAGGCCGGAGTTGCCCAGGTTCTGGTCCTCACCGAAGGCGCTGCCCAGATAGAGGATGTTCTCGGTGAAGGCGAAGCCGGTGGCGCTGAACCCCGCGATCACGACGCCGTCGACGAGCCCGGTGAAGGCCCTCCTGCGGAAGAGGAAGATCAGCAGGACCGCCGCGGCCTTGGCGCTCTCCTCCACGACGGGGGCTATCACCGTGGCACCGAGGGATTCCGCGCCCGCCGGGTCGGCGGTGGCGGTGGCTATCCATTCGGTCGCGAACGAGTTCGCGATGATCGCGACGAGGGCGGCGGCGAAGGCGCCCCACGCCAGGGCGAAGAGCAGATTCGGCCAGGGGCCCGGCTCGACCCGGTCCAGCCAGCGGAAGGCCGTGATGAGCAGCGGTACGGGCAGGACGGCCAGCCCGAGGCCCACCAGAAAGCCCTCTGTGCCGGTCTCGTCCCGGACGAGCGCGAGGATCACCAGAGCGCAGAGGGCGAGCACCAGGATCACGGCCCCCACGCGCACCGCGCGGCGGCGCCAGAAAGCGCGGCGCGGCCGGTAGCGCCTGCGGGCGGGCTCCGGCACGGCGGCCCACAGCTCGCCGAGCTGCTGCTGACGCTCGTAGACGGGGATCGCCGGACGCGGACCGGGCGGCTGCGGGGACGGTTCTGACACCCAACGACCCTAACGAGGGGCACTGACACCTGGCGATGGCGCCCGGGCCACTACCTCGGGTTACGTACCCCGGGTTACGCGGGTCGGTTACGCGGGTCGGTTACGCGGGCCCGGTCACGGAAGGGCGCTCAGGCACCTGGCGTTCCGGTGCGCGGTGTTCCGGTGCGCGGCGTTCCGAGACGCGGTGTTCCGGTGCGTGGAACTCCGGTACGCGACGGAACAGCAGGTCATGCACGACATGGCCCTTGTCGAGCCCCTGCCCCTCGAACCGGGTCAGCGGACGGAAGGCCGGCCGTGGCGCGTAACCGCCGTCCCGCTGGGTGTTCTCGAAGCCCGGGTGGGCGGTCAGCTCCGCCAGCATCTGCTCCGCGTACGGCTCCCAGTCGGTCGCGCAGTGCAGTACGGCCCCGGGCTTCAGCCGGCCCGCGGCGAGCGTAAGGAACTCCCGCTGGATCAGCCGCCGCTTGTGATGCCGCTTCTTGGGCCAGGGGTCGGGGAAGTAGATCCGCAGCCCGGCGAGCGATTCGGCCGGCAGCATCTCCCTGAGCAGGATGATCGCGTCGCCGTTGGCCACCCGGATGTTGGTCAGACCGTTCTCCTCCGCGAGCCGGAGCAGATTTCCCTGGCCGGGGGTGTGCACATCGACGGCGAGGATGCCGGTGCCCGGGTCGTCGGCGGCCATGCGCGCCGTCGCCTCGCCCATCCCGAAACCGATCTCCAGGACGACCGGAAGCCCGTCGAACATCTCGTCCGGGTCAAGAATCCGCTGCCCGTCGATGTCCGTGCCCCATTCGGCCCACATCCGCCGCAGCGCCTCGGCCTGGCCGGTGGTGACCCGGCTCCGGCGTGGCTGGAAGCTGCGGATGCGCCGCTCGAAGTGGGACCCGGCGGGGTCGGCCGCGGGGCCCGTGCCCTCGGGAAACATCCGGCTCATGGTGCGGTTCTCGGCCATCTCGTTCGTCTCGCTCACAGTGCCTCCGATTCTACGGAGGCCCGGGAGTCCGAGGCCCGGGGAGTCCGAGGTTCAGTCCTCCGGGGCTCAGTCCTCCGCCAGCATCGCCAGCGCCCGCCGCGCGACCTCCCGCCCGATGGGCAGCGAGGCGGTCGCCGCCGGGGACGGGGCGTTCAGGACATGCACTGTGCGCGGGGTCCGCCGGATCAGGAAGTCGTCCGCCAGCGTGCCGTCCCGCAGCACCGCCTGGGCCCGTACCCCGGCCGCCGCCGGGCGCAGGTCCGCGTCGGTGACCGCCGGGAGCAGTCGCCGTACGGCCGTCGCGAAGGCGCGCTTGGAGAGCGAACGGTGCAGCTCACCGGCACCGTACCGCCAGTGCTTGCGGGCCGTGCGCCATGAACCGGGCCAGCTGAGGGTGGACGCCAGCTCGCCGGGGTGTACGTCCGACCAGGTGTAGCCCTCGCGGGCCAACGCCGGGACCGCGTTCGGCCCGACATGGACACCGCCGTCGATGGAGCGGGTCAGATGCACGCCCAGGAACGGGAACGCCGGGTCGGGCACCGGATAGACCAGCCCCCGTACGAGATCCGGCCTGGCCAGCTCGTAGTACTCACCCCGGAACGGCACGATCCGCATCCCCGGGTCGTCGCCCGCCAGCCGCGCCACCTGGTCGCACTGGAGCCCCGCGCAGTTCACCAGGGCCCGCGCCCTGACCACCGCCCCGGAGGCCGTACGGACCGCGATGCCCCAGGGGCGCCGGTCGATCGCCGTGACCTCGGATCCGTACCGTACGGACGCGCCCGCCGCTTCCGCCGACTCGGCCAGCTGCTCGGCGACCGCCACGAAGTCGCACACCCCGGTCGTACCGACCTGGATCGCCGCGAGGCCGCGCACCTGGGGCTCGTACTCCGTGATCTGCGCCGGGCCCAGCTCCCGCACCGGAATGCCGTTCTCCCTGCCGCGCTGGACCAGGGCGTGCAGCCGGGGCAGCTCGGCGCGCCGCGTGGCGACGATCAGCTTGCCCGTGACCTCGTGCGCGATGCCGTACTCCGCACAGAACTTGACCATCTCGGCGGAGCCGCGCACCGCGTACCGCGCCTTGAGCGAGCCGGGGCGGTAGTAGACGCCGCTGTGGATCACCCCGCTGTTGTGGCCCGTCTGGTGGCGGGCGGGGCCCGGCTCCTTCTCCAGCACGACGACCCTGGTGCCCGGAGCGGCGCGCGTGATCGCGTACGCCGTCGAGAGACCGACGATCCCGCCGCCGATCACCAGCACTTCGCAGTCGAATCCCACGCGTCCGCGTCCGTTCATGCGCGCCACCTCCCACCCCGATAGTGCACTGGCCCGCGGGCGACGTGCTTAAACCACCCCGCTCGAACCGTTGACCGGTGGACATGTGCGCCATGTCTCACGGACAGGTTCCGGCCGGGTGCCGGGGATCGGGCGGGCACCCCGGATCAGGCGGGTGCCGGGGATCGGGCGGGCACCCCGGATCAGGCGGGTGCCGGGGATCGGGCGGGCACCCCGGATCAGGCGGATGCCGGGGATCGGGCGGGCACCCCGGATCAGGCGGATGCCGGGGATCGGGCGGGCACCCCGGATCAGGCGGGCGCCACCAGCAGGGGCCGCGCGCGCTCCCGCAGCTCCACCACCCGCGGCTCGTCCCCGTACGGCTCCAGGCGGTGCAGCAGATCCCGTACGTACTCCGTCGTACGAGCGGAGGAGATCCGGCCCGCCACCTCCACGGCGCGGGTACCCGCCGCGCAGGCCGCGTCCAGATTGCCCGACTCCAGTTCGGCGACGGCGCTCACCACCAGGCGCAGTCCGTGCGAGCGTACGAACTCCTCCGTCGGCCGGGACAGCGCCTGCTCCGTGAACTGCCGTACCTGGCGCGGCGCCTTCAGATCGCGGTAGCACTCGGCGGCGTCGGCCGCGAACCGGTCGTACGAGTAGAAACCCAGCCACGACGGATCGGCGTCGCCCTCCCGGGAGCGCTCCAGCCAGCCCTCGGCCGCCTTCAGCGCGGCCCCGGCCGCCACCGCGTCGCCCGCCTTCGCGTGTGCGCGGGCCTCCACCAGCCGGAAGAAGCTCATCGTGCGGGCGGTGGCGAGACCGCGATTGCGCTCCAGCGCCGCCTGGGCGAGATCCACGCCCTCGTCCGCGAAGCCACGATAGGTCGCCTGGAGCGACATGGAGGCCAGCACATAGCCGCCGAGCGGTACGTCGGCGGCGGCGCGGGCCAGCCGCAGCGCCTGGATGTAGTAGCGCTGCGCGGCCTCCTGCTGGCCGGTGTCGAAGGCCATCCAGCCGGCCAGCCTGGTCAGTTCGGCGGTGGCGCCGAAGAGCCCCCTGCCCACCTCGTCGCTGTACGCGCCGAGGAGCAGCGGCGCCGCGTCGACCCGCAGACACTCGGGCACCATCGAGGAACGCCAGTCCCCGCCGCCGTACTTGGAGTCCCAGCGCCGGGCGTCCGAGGCCGCCTCCCGCAGCTTGGCCACATCGCTGTGGCCCACGCGCAGCGGCGGGACCTCGCCGCCCGGTCCGGAGGCATCGACGGCCCCCCCGCTCCCGCCATGCGCTCCCTGCGCCGCCTCCGCGACCGCCGCGTCCCGGGCGACCGAGGAGTCGGCGGGGGTTATCAGCCACCGGGAAGCGGGTGTGGCGTAAGCGCTCACTGCGAAGGATCCGGCCAGCGACTGCCAGATGCCGCCGCTGCCCGCCCGGCGGCCCGCGAGGTCCAGCCGGTACAGCTCCGTCGCCGCGCGCACCGCCTCGCCCACATCGCGCGGGAAGGCGAGCCCGACCTCGGGGGCCGGATCCGCGTCCGCGAGACCGATCTCATGGAGTGGGACGGGACGTCCCAGCTTCGCTCCGATGGCGGCGGCGATGAGATGGGGCGCCGCGCCCTGCGGGACCATCCCCTTCGACACCCAGCGCGCCACGGAGGTCTTGTCGTAGCGGAGGGTCAGGCCGCGTTGCGCCCCGAGGTCGTTGACCCGCCGGGCCAGGCCGGCGTTGCTGATTCCCGCGAGGGCGAGAACGGTTCCGAGCTTTTCGTTCGGCCCGCGTAGCTCCCTGGACATGCGTCACCCCTCGGCACACAGACGCCCGCCGCTTCGCGGCATAGGCGCGCGGCATTCGTAAACCCAGCGTAGTTCGCCACATCCCGACCGTTAAGGGGCGGAGTTCCGGATGGCGGGATTGTTGTCCGTGCGGTGATCACGCCGCGGGTCCCCGAGCGGCGCGCCGTGCTCCGGCTGTGCAGCGCGCGCCCGGCCGTGCGCTCTTGGCCCCGGCGGAGCGGGAGCGCTTCCATGAGACCTGCGTGGGTCGGCCCACTGCGTACTGGAACCAGTGGGCTGGGGGATCCCGCCGCCCCAATCCCCGCGGGCGGTGGATCAGTCCGGGAGGCGGGACACGCCTCCCGGACTGAACGTATACCGGTGCTGAACTGACGTGCCGGGCCCGGAGATTGGCTGAATGCTGTCTGTCCGCGGAGGGCCATATCTCCGCCAAATGGCCAATGCCAGGGGCGCATTCGCATTCCCCCCCGCGCTTCCGTAGGCCCTCCTGTGCGCTGTTGTCATGGCAGCATGTTCCCGAACGGCTTCAGCTCAAGCGTTTCCAGCTTGGTCTGGACTTGTCCACAGGCTGTGGAGGCGGCGATGCGCTGGTTGGTGGGATGGAGCAGTATCGCCGCGCGTTTCGGTACGGCGGGAGCCGTCGGCCCGGTCGGTGACGGCTCCGAGGGCGGCAGCGTGCATCCCGTCGGATCCCAGCTCCTGTGGGGCGACCCGGATCCGCTGTGGGCGGTGGGCGACTGGCGGCCGGACGAGATCAGGGTCGTCACCGTCGATCCCTTCACCCGGCTCGCCGTGCTCGGCTGCTGCGGGGCCACCGACGAGGAGCTGCGGGTCGGGCTGTTCGCCGCGCGCGGCGGCGCGCTGCGCCATCTCACCGCCTGGCCGGGCAGTTACACGGCCGTCGCCCAGATCGGCCGCCGCATCACCGTCGCCGGCGATCTGGCCGGGGCGCGGCCCGTCTTCTACACGCCGTGGGCGAACGGCACGGCGTACGCCACCGCCGCCCTGCCGCTCGCCGATCTCATCGAGGCGCAGCTGGACATCGGGCATCTGGCCGCGCTCCTCGCCTGCCCAGAGACCCCGGAGGCGCTGCGCGACACCACCCCGTACGACGGCGTCAAACGCATCCCGCCGGGGCACGCGCTCGTCCTGCGCGAGGGCTCGCGCGAGATCACCGGATACGAGCCGGTCGCCTCCCTCGCCGTCGCCGGACCCCAGCGTGATCCCGACCGCGCCGTCGAGGGCGTACGGGACGCGCTCATCGAAGCGGTACGCGCCAGGCTGCTCGCGCCGCGCCACGCCCCCGAGACCCTGCCGCCCGACCCGGGTCCTGTGCCCGGCATGGGGCCCGCCGACCGGCGCGCCGCCCGGGGCGGGCCCGTTCCCGGCATCGGCGCCGATCTGTCCGGCGGCAGCGCCTCCGGCACCCTGGCGCTGCTCGCCGCCGGGCTGCCCGGGGCGCCGGGCACGATCCTGGGGCACGGCACCGGCGCGGGGGAGCGGCTGCTCGCCGTCACCTTCAACGATCTGTCCACCGGCGCCCGCGACGAGGCCGAACTGGAACGGGCCCGCGCCATCGCCGCCAACCCCCGGCTGCACCATGTCGTCGTCCCGGGCGGTGAAGAGGCCCTGCCCTACGCCGAGTTGGAGGGCCCGCTCACCGACGAACCGGGGCCGTCCCTCATCACCGCCGAGCGGCACAGGCGCAGACTCGCCGCGGGCAGCGCCGACCACTTCACCGGCGTCGGCGCCCGCGAGGTGCTTGACGCGCATCCGGCGCGCCTGGCCGATCTGCTGCTCGACCGGCGCAGACGCCATCTGCTGCATCCGGTCAGCGCGCTCGCCAAGGCCGAGGGCCCGTCGCCCGCCTCGCTGTTCATCCCGCTGACCGTCTACCGGGCGGCCCGTCGGCTGGCGCGTACGCCGTACCGCACCGGTCTCGAAGAGGCCGCCGCCCGGCTCCCCGAGGCCAACAGAGGGGTGCTGACCGCCGCCGCGATCAGCCCGCTCGGGGCGTCGCTGGCCGCCCTCACCTGGTCCCGGCCCGGCCCCGCCGCGCGCTGGCTGACGGGGGAGGCGCTTGCCGAAGTATCGGTTCGCCTGATGTCGGCGTCGACCCGGCCCACCTCCGTACAGCGCCCGGGCGAGGCCCGCGCCCGCGCCGCGCTCGCCCGCCACGCCGCCGACCACCGTGTCTTCGAACAGGCCGCGGAGATCCGCAGCCAGCGGCTGCACGCGCCGTTCCTCGACAACCAGGTGGTACGGGCCTGCCGCGATCTGCCCGAGGCGCTGCGGGTGCAGCCGGGCGCCCGCGCGGATGTGCTCCGTACGGTCCTCGCCGGGGCCGGTATCCACGAGCTGCCGCCGGGCTGGGGCGCCACGTCCCGGGACGGTGCCGCCGCCGCGACGCGCGTGGGCCTGCGCGCGGCGATCGGCGAGCTGGTCGATCTCTTCGACGCACCGCTGCTCGCCGACGCGGGCCTGGTGGAGGCCCGGGTCGTACGCAAGGCGCTGCGCGCGGCGGCCGAGGGCGAGCCGGTGCCCCTGGACGGGATCGCGGACCTCGTCTCCACGGAGCTGTGGCTGCGGCGGCTGCTCGCCCGGCGCGGCACCTGCTGGACGGGCACGGCGGCGCCGCGCCAGCGGGCGGTGGCGGGCGGCGTGGTCCCGCGTCCGACGCTGCACCAGTAGAGCCGACGCTGCACCAGTAGAGCCGACGCCGCTCGGGTAGAGCCGACGCCGCTCCGGTGGAGCCGACGCCGCACCAGTAGAGCGGAGCCGGGCGCTCCGCTCTACGAAGGCGGCGGCGCTCCGGGAAAACCAGACGGCCGTTGTCAGACCCTGCCCCCACAATGGGCCGGGTGCGGTATCTCATCCTTGGCGTCACGGAGGTACGTGACGGACACGGCGGGAGCCTGCCGCTGGGCGGACCCCGGCTGCGGGCGCTCCTCGCCGCGCTCGCGCTGCGCCCCGGCCGGCCCGTCGCCGTCGGTGAGCTGGTGGACGAGGTGTGGGGCGGCGAGCCGCCGCAGGACGCGCCCGCCGCGCTCCAGGCGCTCGTCGGGCGGCTCCGGCGCGTCCTCGGTAGAGAGGCGATCGATTCGGTCCCCGGCGGCTACCGGCTCGCGGCCGTGCCGGACGACATCGATCTGTACGTCTTCGAACGGCTCGCGCGCGAGGGGGCGGACCAGCTCGACGCGGGCGATCCGCCGAGCGCCGCCCGCACCCTGAGCGCGGCGCTCGCGCTCTGGCGCGGCGCGGCGCTGGCCGATCTGCCCGACCGGGACCGCGGTGTACGGCCCGAGGCCCAGCGGCTGGCCGCCCTCCAGCAGCGCATAGAGGCCGATCTGCGCCGGGGCGCCACGACCACGCTCGTACCGGAGCTGAGGGAACTGGCCGCGGACCACCCGTACGACGAGCCCTTCAGGGCGCAGCTCATCCGGGCGCTGTGGGCGGAAGGCCGGCAGGCCGACGCGCTCGCGGCGTACGAGGACACGCGCCGCGTTCTCGCCGACGGGCTCGGCGCCGCCCCCGGTCCCGAACTGACCTCGTTGCAGGGGCAGTTGCTGGCGGCCACCGGAGCGGGTGGCGCCTGGGAGACCGCGACGGGCGCCGCCTTCCCGACGGCGGGCGACACCGCCCTTCGGCCCGCCGCCGCCGAAATCGCCGCCGAAACCGACGCCGACGCCGATGCCGACGCCGATGCCGACGCGGAAGCCGAAGCCGAAGCCGAAGTCGGCGCCGTCACCGACGCCACGTCCGGAGCGCGCGGCGCGACCCGAGCGTCCGCCACGACCCGGGCGTCCGGCGGGGACAGCCACGAGGCGCGCGGCAATCTGCGCCCCCGTCTGACCTCCTTCGTCGGCCGCGAGAGCGAACTCCACGCCATCCGCGCCGATCTGCGCCGCTCCCGCCTCGTCACCCTCACCGGCCCCGGCGGCTCCGGCAAGACCCGCCTGGCCGAGGAGTCCGCGCCCCGGAACGCCTGGCTCGTCGAACTGGCCCCGCTGGACCACCCCTCCGCCGTCCCCGGCGCCGTACTGAGCGCGCTCGGGCTGCGCGAGACCCAGCTCGCCGCCCGCGACGGCCGCCCCGCTCAGAACGACCCCACCGCCCGGCTTGTCGAACATCTCGCCCGCAGCGGCACGCTCCTCGTCCTCGACAACTGCGAGCATGTGATCGGGGCCGCCGCCGCCCTGGCCGAGACACTGCTCATCCACTGCCCCGGCCTCCGTATCCTCGCCACGAGCCGTGAGCCGTTGGGGGTGCCGGGTGAGTCGGTGCGGCCGGTGGAGCCGTTGCCGCCGGATCCGGCGCATCGGTTGTTCGCGGAGCGTGCTCGTGCGGTGCGGCCGGGGTTCGATCCGGCGGGGGATCCGGAGGCGGTGGCGGAGATCTGCCGTCGGCTGGATGGTCTGCCGTTGGCGATCGAGCTGGCGGCGGCGCGGTTGCGGATGCTGACTCCGCGTCAGATCGCGGATCGTCTCGATGATCGTTTCCGGCTGCTGACCAGCGGGAGCCGGACGGTCCTGCCGCGCCAGCAGACGCTGCGTGCCGTCGTCGACTGGTCCTGGGACCTGCTGGACGAGCGGGAGCGTACGGTCCTGCGCGAGGTGTCCGTCTTCGCGGGCGGCTGGGATCTGACGGCGGCCGAGGGCGTCTGCGGCGGCACGCCGGTCGCCCCCACGGGCGGCGCGTCCCACGGCTCCTCCGGTCGTGCGTCCGCCAACGCCAACGCCAACGCTGACGCCGATGCCCATGCCCATGCCCATGTCCCTGATCTGCTGGGCGCGCTGGTCGACAAGTCACTCGTCGTCGCCACCCCGGCCCCCGGCCCCGGCGGCGCGATGCGCTACCGCCTCCTGGAGACCATCCATGAGTACGCGGCGGAACGCGCCGCCGAGACACCGGCCGTACGGTCCGCCGCCGAGCGCGCGCACTCCGCGTACTTCACCGCACTCGCCGAGGAGGCCGAGCCCCGGCTGCGCTCCGGAGACCAACTCCCCTGGATACGCCGCCTGGAGATCGACCTCGACAACATCCGCGCCGCCCTCCACCGCGGCGTCCTCGCGCGCGACGAGGAGACGACGCTGCGGCTGGTCTTCGCCATGGGCTGGTTCTGGTGGCTGCGCAACCACCGCTCCGAGGGCCTGGCCTGGGCGGAGAGCGCGCTCGGCCTCGGCCCCGAACCGGCCGACACCGACGACCCCCGGCACTGGCCCCGGATGCAGCTCCAGGTGCTACGGGTCTTTCTCGCCGGGGAGTGCGGCCAGATCGAGAAGCTGCGCGCCGACCCGCGCTTCCCGGAACTCCTCCTGCGGATCCGTGAGGCCTTCGGCAGACCGGGTCCGCAGTCCGCCCGCTTCCCCGGGCTGCTCTGGGGAATGGTCGTCCACACGAACGACGAGAAGCTGGACATCCGCGCCACGATGGACGCGTCCATCGCCAACTGCCGTGCGTACGGCGGTGATTGGGAGACGGGCGTGATGCTGATGGGCCGTACGCACATGAGCGTGGACACGCCCGGCGCAATGGACGGTGTCGACCAGGACCTGGCCGAACTGCGCGAGCTGAGCCGACGCGTCGGTGACCGCTGGATGCGCGCGCAGGTGGCGGGCGCCGTCGGCGAGGCGGGCATGGCGCGCGGGCGGTACGAGGAGGCGCGGGGCGCGTACGAGGAAGCGCTGCGGTTCGCCGGCGAGGTGGGGGCGCACGCCGAGGAGCCTTTCCTGCTCGCGCGCCTGGCCGAGCTGTCGTATCGCGCCGGTGATACGGACGCCGCGGAGAGAAGGCTCGACCGGGCCGCCGAAGAGACCGAGCGCCATCAGGTCCAGGACGCCCGGGCATTCGTCCACCTCATGCGGGCGGTCTTCGCCCTGGACCGGGGCGAGACCGCCCGCGCCAGACTGCTGCTGGACGAAGCGAGGTCCGTCGGCGAGCACGGCACACCACCCCCGCACTTCGCCGTGGTGACCAACGCGCTGGACGCGCGGATCGCCGCGTACGAGACGGAGGGACCGGTGGCCGCGGCCCGTTCGCTGGCGGCCGTGCTGCGTACGGCGCGCGCGAGCCCGCTGATGGATCCCATCGTCGCCCAGCTCGCCGAGATGGCGGCCCCGGTGGTGCTGCTCGCCGGCGACCTCCGCGGCGCCGTCAGGATCCTGGCCGCCGCCGGCACATGGCGGGCGGGCCGCCCGCGCTCCGTACCGGAGCGGACCGAGGCCCGGCGGATCGAAACGCTCGCCCGCGCGGAGCTGGGCGAGCGGGAGTACGAGACGGAGTACGAGGCGGGGCGCCCCCTCACCCCCGACCAGGTCGCCGACCTGCTGGAACTACCGGCCCGGGCGCTCGCACCTCCTCACGAGGAGGCCGAGCGCCCGGACCGGCCCGACGGCCGGGCGCCGCAGGCCGGTCCGGGGTCGGCGGCCGTCAGCGGCAGCTGATCCGGGACTGACGGCGCTGACGGGCTATCCGGGACACGCCCTAAACGGGCCGACGTTCGTGCTGGACGAACCGTTGCGGGGAACGCGAGGCGGGCGGATCGTCGTCAAAACGGCAGCATCCCCACGGGCAGTGCTCGTACGGGTGCACGCGCCGAGGCCAGGACCGTACCGCGTCCGAAGCCGGGGACCGTTCGGACGGTACGGCGAGCAGAGCCCGGAGGACGGCGGGGAGGCTCCGCGTCACGTCACGCTCCTCCCGTCCGCGAGCGCGCCGCAGTCCGCGTCCGGCACCGAGAGTGTGGCCCAGACGACCTTCCCCACCCCGCCGCGCTCGCTGACGCCCCACTGATCGGCCAGTGCGTCCACGATGACGAGTCCTCTGCCCTCGCACGCCTCCGGACCGGGCGACTTCGGCTGTGGTCGCTCGCGTGACGCGTCATGCACCTCGATACGCAGGCCACCGGGCGCCGCGAGGTAACGGGTTTCGATCTCCCGCCCGGGCGACACACGAGCATGCCGCGCCGCGTTGGTGAGCAGTTCCGAGAGGATCAACAGAGCCGAGTCCTCCAGTCCACTCAGCCCCCAACCCGCCAGCGCCTTGCGCAGCTCCAGCCGCGCTAACCCGACACACGACGGGTGACGATTCCACCGCAACACCACAGCGTCACCGTTCGGGTCGTGGATATACGGCATCAGGCCGCCTCCATGCCGCAGGCGGCCATCCACAACTCCCGCCGTCGACGGCGTCGCAACCGCTGCTCGGCCCGCTCCCACCGTTCGAACTCGGCCCGGGGGTACGGCAAAAGGACCGCGCTGTGATCACTACGCGGTGTGGGACGGCAGGCATGAACGAAGACCACGGCGGCGCGATGCCCCGACGGTCGACACCGGACCGAGGACACCGAGCGCGTTACCGCTGACCGGTGGCGCCCCGCGCCGGGGAACAAGAGCCGCAGCAGCGGCTCGAAGAGGCGGACGATAAAGTCCATGCGTTGACGCTCCTTTAAAGCGTTGGCCATGCCCTCGGACCGGTTGCCTCGGTCGCGAGGGTTCTTGCGTCAGGTGGCGGCGCAGCCCACCGCAGATCACCCCACTGCCACCAGTTGGCCACAGTGGGTTACCTTCCGCTCAGCATGCTCTCGCACACATGTGAACGCAAGGATTGCGAGTTACTTGTAGGCGTTCGAGTGACTTGAATAGTTACGCAGTGAACGCGCACACTTGCGGAGAGCATTGGAAGCGAAGGGACGTCACCGTGTCGGAGAAGCGACAGCATCCGCCCACCGTGAGGCTGCGGCGTCTGGCGGCTGAACTGCGCCGTCTGCGTACGGCGATGGCGCTGACGCGCGAGGAGGTAACGGCAAAGACCAGCATCAATGCGGCAACCCTCTACCGAATCGAGAAGGCCCGGGCGCGGCCTCAAAAGCGCACACTGATCGCTCTGTTGGAGCTGTACGGGGCAACTGAGGCACAACGGGCCGACCTGTTGGCCGTCCAGGGTGGTTCAAACGATCAGGGCTGGTTGCGCCCGTATCACTCGGAGTTGCCCGAGGAGTACACCGCATATATCGGCTTCGAAGCGGAGGCTCGTACGCTGCGCAACTATGAGTCGCTGTTCGTGCCCGGTCTCGCCCAGACCGAGCCCTACGCCCAAGCGGTAATCAGAGGCGTGTTGCCTACGGCCAGTCAAAAAGAGGTGGCGCAGCGAGTCCAAGCCCGCATGGAACGCCAGGTGTTGCTTACGAAGGAGCATCCTCTGCGGCTCTGGGCTATCGTTGATGAGGCTGCCATCCGGCGGGTGGTTGGAGGGCGCGAAGTGATGCGGGGGCAAGCGAGACACCTGCTCCAGCTCATGGAGGAGCCCCACATCACATTCCAGGTGATCCCCTTCGAGAAGGGTGCACACGCGGCCATGACCGGCTGCTTCGTGCACATGGACTTTCCGAATCCGGCAGATCCGGAACTGGTCTATGTGGACACCCCCGCGGGGGACTTGTTCCTGGAATCCGAGGCGGAGATGCGTCGCTACAAGTCGATGTTCGAGCATCTACAGGCCGTGGCTGTGGGGCCGGATGACAGCGCCGCCCTGTTGACCGAAGTCGCAGAAGCGAGAGACTGAGAAGAGAAGAGAAGAGGGGCTGGAATGCAGTACGGACCCGCCGAGTCGGCGTGGCGGAAGAGCAGCCACAGCAGTGGGAACGGCCAGTGCGTCGAGGTACGCGACGACTTCCCGGGCACTGTTCCCGTACGCGACAGCAAGGCCCCCGACGGCCCCCACCTCGCCTTCGGTGCGGGAGCCTGGGCGTCGTTCGTGGCAGCGCTGAAGGCGGACGCCGGCCCACGTAGTGGGGCATGAGCCGGCTGTCTCTTGCCCCGCAGGTCAGACGATGAACCTCTCGTGTGGTGTCGCGCGTTCCCAGACGGACTCAAAGGCGACGGTGCACAGCTTGGCCACCGCCGGGTCGTCGCACAGTTCGTGCCCGGCCGACGCGCCGTCCCCGGAGAAGTGGCCGAACCGGATCAGCCGGTCGTCGAACAGCCACAGATCCGCGCCGGAGAGAGCGAGCGTCGCGGCATCGCGCCGGGGCAGCCACCGGACCAACTCGCCGGCCTCGGCGTTGAGATACGTGCCCGCGTGCTCGTACCGGATGTACTCACTGGCCGGTACGGAGATGATCCGGGCGCGGCGCATCACCACGCCACGGTCTACCGTTTCACGTACCAAGTCCAGCCAAGGGCGGCGTCGTGCGACAGACTCGGGAGAGATCTCCCCTCGCGCCCGCCACTCGGCGAAGTCGTCTGCTTCGGACGCCACGCTGTACACGTCGCGCATCTCAAGGTGAACGGCGGACCGTTGACAGTCGCTGATCAGCTCACTGAACGGCGGCACGCCGTTCGGCTTCATCGCAAGCCCTTCTGATCAGTGGCACCATGCGTGCCGGAATGCGGTTCACTAACGGCCCGACGGGCGGGCGCCGCAGGCCGGTCCGAGGGCGTCCGCCGTCAGCGGCAGCTGATCCGGGACTGTGCCCAGTCGGCGAGTGCCACCACGTCGAACGGTGTGTGCGGTTCGACCACCAGCCGGATGGTCTTGCGTCCGGAGATCCCCACGTCCAGGGGTACGGCCGGGTCGTCGCCGCTCAGCACCGGCGAGCGCCAGAGCCGCGCCCCGTCGCCGTACAGCGAGAAGCGCACGGAACCCAGGCCCATCGTGAGATCGTCCACGCCGACCAGGGCCGCGTAGCGGGAGCAGTCCCGGTTGAGATCGATGGTGACCGATGAGGCGGCGTGCATGGTCACGCCGTGGCCGTAGCGGGTGCCGCCGATCGACACGCTCGACCGCTGCCAGAGCCAGCCGCTCGCGCCGAGCCGTACCTCCGGCTCGGAGCCGTCGCCGAAGGCGCCGTACGCCAGCTTGTTCACTTGGAAGACGGCCGGGGCCGGCGGTGGCTTCGGGCTGGGGGGCGGCTTCGGCACGGGAGGGGCGGGCGGCCTTGGCCCGGGCTTGGACGGGGGCTTCGGGGCGGGGGTCCGCGACGGAGTGGGCTTTGTCGAAGGGGCGGGCTTCGTAGAAGGCGCGGGCTTCGCGCTGGGCGTGGCGCTGGGCCTGGGTGCGGGTGCGGGCGGCTTGGGCGCGGCCGGTTCCGGCGGCTCGGGCGACGGGGCAGGCTTCTGGGGTACGAGGGGCTTCGCGACCGGCGGTCTGGCCTTGGGCGGCTGCTCGGGCCCGGAGTTGTTCATCAGCGCGAAGACGAGACCGGCCGCCGCCGCGACGGCCACCAGCCCGCCGATGCCGGCCTTCACCGGGGCGCCGAGCCCCTCGGACGCGGCGGCTCCACCGGTGGCCCCGCCGGAGGCTCCACCCGCCGCCCCGCCGGACGCTCCGGCGGCCGCGCCACCCGAGGCACCGGTCGCCGCGGCGGCGGCACCGGCCCCCGCCGCCCCCGCGGCGCCGCCCGCCACGATCCCGGCCGCCTTCAACGAGTAGCCGGCGGCGAACCAGCCGATCACCGCGATCGGCAGCACCCCTGGGATCTCGGCGTTGAACTGTGCCAGTTCGCCCGCCGCGAGGCGGCACTTGACGCACTCGTCCAGATGCTTGCGCAGTCCGCGCTCGGCCCGCGTCCGCAGCCCGCCGCGGGCATACGCCCCGAGCCGGTCGGCGTACCGGGAGCAGTCGCCCTCCGCGGTGAGCGCGGAGTTCACGTGGGCCTGTAGATACGCCTGTTTAAGGCCTTCGCGCGCCCGGCTGGCCAGCACCGCCGTCGCATTGGCGGTCAGCCCGAAGAGCGGCGCGACCTCGCTCGGCGACTCCTCCTCCACCGTGGTGTGCCAGAGCACTGCCTGCCAGCGCTCGGGCAGGCTGCGGAACGCCTGTATGGCCATGGACTGCTCGGCCTCGCGCATGGCCAGGACATCCGCGCCCAGATCGAGGGTGTCCACGTCCGAGACCTCGGAGGCGCGCGCGGCCTGCGCCGCGAACACCGCGAAGTCCTCGACCAGTTGCTCCCGCTTCGCCGACTTCGTCCAGGACGCCGCCACGCGCCGTACGGTCGTCATCAGATAGGCGCGCACCGCCTGCTCGGGCCCGGCCCCGCCCCGTACCGCCTGCAAGGTACGGGCGAACACCTCGGCCGTCAGGTCCTCGGCGGTATGCGCGTCGCGGCAGCAGGTACGGGCGTAGCGGCGCACCGATTCCGAGTGCCTGCGGAACAGCTCCTCGTACGCGTGGTCGTCGCCGTCCCGCATCCGCTGGATCAGATCGGCGTCCGACATGGGCCGCCCGGTCGTGGACAGTTCGAGTGTCGGCTGATCCACAGGCTGTCCCACGGGCTGATCGCTCGACTGGCCGACCGACTGGCCGACCGGCTGACCGGCTGACCGATCCACAGTCCGGCCCGAGAGCGGAGCCACCACCGGATCCGAAGGCTGCTGCGCGGAAGATCCGCCGCTCCGCTCACGCTGCGGCGGCACACTGGTCTCCGCCTCCGCGGCCCCGCCCGCACCGCCCGCACGGCCCGTTCCAACGGAGCCGCCCGCGCCGCCGACGCCGCCGGTCGACGGATGCGGCATACGGGCCCCGGCGCCGGAACCGCCCGGACGGCTCGGACCGCCCGGACCGCCTGAACCGCCCGAACTCCCCAGCCCCGGCGCTCCCTTGGGGCCGCCCTGGCTCGGCACCTGCTGTGCGGACGCCCCTTCGGGTTCCGTCCCGCCCGCGGTCCCGCCTTCCGTCCCGCCTTCCGTCCCGCCCTCGGTCCCGCCGCCTCCAAGCGGCTCGTCCCGTCCGTCGCCCCTCATCGCGGAAGCCCCCGTACGCACCCCTCTGACCCGAACACCGGGCCAGCGTGCCACAGCGCGCCGCACCGCCCGAGCCTTCGCGCCCGGCAACCACTCATCCGAGGCGGTTTCCCGGACGATCGCTTTTATCTTCACCCTTTCGGGGAAGGATCAAGGGCGTTTATCGGTAAGCCAGTTCGAGGCGAACGACCGCGAGGGCCCGAACGGACCCTCGCGACCGTACGTACGGACGCGCGCCTCACACAGGCCGGGACCGCAGCCCCTCCAGCAGGATGTCCAGCAGCCGTGCCGAGGCCGCCGCCTGATGCGCCGCGTCCGGCAGCGCGGGAGCGGCCGTGGCTATCACCAGCAGCACATCGGCCACGGTCACATCGCCCCGCAGCTCACCCGCCGCCCGCGCCCGCTCCACCAACTGCCCGACGACCTCAAGCAGTTCAACGGCACCCGGGTCGTCCAGCTCCTCCGCCGACTGCCGCTCTCCGACCACCCGCAACTCGGGCCGGCCGGCCTGCCGCTGCTGCGGCACCCGCGCCTCGTCCTGCGCACCGCGCCCCGCCGCCTCGTCCTCGGCGTCCGCGCCGACGCGCAGCACCTGCGGAGGCAGTAGCCGCCCCGCGCCCGACGCCACCGAGGTGCGCAGGAAACGGGAGAGAGCCGACCAAGGCTCGTCCTCCTGCCCCAGCGCCGTACGCGCCTGGTCCGTCAGCCGGGATGTCTCCTCCTCGGCTATTCGCCTGACCAGTACGTCCTTGCTCGGGAACCGCCGGTAGACCGTACCGACCCCGACCCTTGCCCGGCGCGCCACGTCCTCCATCGGCGCCCCGTACCCCAGCTCGCCGAACACCTCGCGAGCCGCCCGCAGTACATGCTCCAGATTGCGCTGTGCGTCCACGCGGAGCGGCGCCGACCGGCCCGGTTCTCCGGACCCCGTCGCACCGCCTATACCTGTCGTACCCGTACCCGTACCCGTACCGGTACTCGTACCCGTACCGGCACTCGTACCTGTACCCACGGCCGCCGTCGTACTCGCGGTCACACCTGATGTGCCCGCCGTACCTACCGCGCCCGTCGTATCCGCCGTACTCGTTCTTCCGCCGTCCTCCGAAATGACGGCGGCCTGCCGATGCGAATCCTGAATGTGCATAGCGTTCCCCCGGTAATGATGTCTCCCCCCGGAGACTCCCCGCCCTGACAGCCGAGGTCGCGGTCCAGTCACGAGCCGGACACCCCGACGAGGTATGAACATAGTTGAGCCCGGGTCAATTCAGAAGGGGGTGGTTCCGCACGGAGCGCCCCCCGATCGGAGCAAGGACCGGAAGGTGCCTGATTCACCCGCCTCCCACCCCCTCCCGCGCCCGCGCTGACCTGCGTTCCTCCGGCAATACCCGTGCTTTTGCCCGTACGGGGCGGCGAACGGCCTCCGGTCACACAATCTGTCGTGCCTGTGGACAAACACCGGGGCCCGTTGCGTCATGGGATGGTGAAGGCTGAGAACTCCCCAGGGACGACCCCCGCTCCATCGCCCGCCGCGCGCGTCCTCGTGGTCGGCGGCGGCTACGTCGGGATGTACACCGCGCTGCGTCTCCAGCGGAAACTGAAGCGCGGCGAGGCCGAGGTCATCGTGGTGTCGCCCGACCCTTATATGACGTATCAGCCGTTCCTGCCGGAGGCGGCGGCCGGGAACATCTCACCCCGCCACGTCGTGGTCCCGCTCCGGCGGGTGCTGCCCGGCTGCACGATCCTCATCGGCGAGGCCATGGCCATCGACCACGCCAAGCGCACCGCGACCCTGCGGACGCTCGGCTCGGAGGAGGACGGAACCGGCAGCGTCGAGCTCACCTACGACGAACTCGTCCTCGCGCCGGGCTCCGTCTCCCGTACCCTCCCCATCCCCGGTCTGGCCGAGCACGGCATCGGCTTCAAGACCGTCGAGGAGGCCATCGGGCTGCGCAACCATGTCATCGAGCAGATGGACATCGCCTCCTCCACCCGCGACCCCGCGATCCGCGCCGCCGCCCTGACCTTCGTGTTCGTCGGCGGCGGCTACGCGGGCGTCGAAGCGCTCGCCGAGCTGGAGGACATGGCCCGCTACGCCTCGCGGTACTACCACAACATCAAGGCCGACGACATGAAGTGGATCCTCGTCGAGGCCACCGGCAAGATCCTCCCCGAGGTCGGCGAGGAAATGGGCAAGTACGCCGTACGCGAGCTGCGCGCCCGCAATATCGACGTACGGCTCGACACCCGCCTGGAGTCCTGCGAGGACCGGGTCGCCGTACTGAGCGACGGCGCCCGCTTCCGTACCCGTACGGTCGTCTGGACCGCCGGCGTCAAACCGCACCCGATCCTCGCGGCCAGTGACCTGCCGCTGAACGCACGGGGCCGCCTCGTTTGTACAGCGAAGCTGTCCGTCGACGGCGCCGAGCACGCCTGGGCGGCCGGCGACGCGGCGGCCGTCCCCGATCTGACGGCGGACGAGCCCGGCACGGAGTGCGCGCCCAACGCCCAGCACGCGGTACGCCAGGCCAAAGTCCTCGCCGAGAACATCCTCGCTTCCCTGCGCGGCGAGCCCCTTGAGGACTACCGTCACGCCTACGCGGGATCGGTCGCGTCCCTCGGCCTCCACAAAGGTGTGGCGCACATCTACGGCCGTAAGCTCAAGGGCTATCCCGCCTGGCTGATGCACCGCGTGTACCACCTCAGCCGTGTCCCCACCTTCAACAGGAAGGCCCGCGTCCTCGCGGAATGGACCCTCTCCGGGCTCTTCAAACGGGAGATCGTCTCCCTCGGTTCGCTGGAGCACCCGCGCGCCGAATTCGAACTCGCCGCAGGAGGCGAACGTCCCGAACGCCCCAAGGACACGTAGAACCTCAGCGACACGTAGAACCCCAAGGGCACGTAGAACCTCAGCGGCACGTAGAACCCCAAGGACACGTAGAAAAGGACACGTAGAAGACGCGACCGGCCCCGCTGCCAGTGCGGTCGGCCACACTGGACGTGTGACCATAGGTGGGTTCACATCTGCACAGAGTGATCCGGCCCGCTCGGCGCAATCCGGCCCCGACGACCTGCCCCGGCTCGACCAGCCCGGCCAAGACGAACAGCAAAACGACACCATGAGGCCTGAGAATCCGTGAACTTCACGCGTTGGAGCGCCCGGCTCCCCGGTACGCAGCGCCGCGCCGCCGCGCGGACGGGCCGCGGTTCCGTGCCCGCGGCCCGTGGTGAGTACGAGCAGCAGCCCGAGCCCGAGCCCGACCCGGTCCCTGTGACGGACGTTCCCGCCCTCGAAGACCTCTCCGTGCGGGAAATCCTCGGCGGACTGCCCGCCCTGGTCGCCCTGCTGTACGGCCCCGAGCACCGGGTGGCGTATGTGAACGAGGCGTACGCGGCGGCCTTCGGCCCGCGTCCGCTCGGCGCCACGGCGGCCGAGAGCTGCCCCGAGCTGGCCGAGCTCGGGCTGTTCCCCCTGCTCGACCAGGTGCTCCGCAGCGGAAAGCCGCGCACGGTCAAGTCACGCAAGGTCCAGGTCCGCGGCCGGCAGAAGGAGCGGGCCAAGGATCACGGCAAGGAGCGGGCCAAAGATCAGGCCAAGGATTGGGCCAAAGATCAGGCCAAGGATCAGACGGAGGGCGCGGCCCAGGAGGGCTCGTACACCGTCACGTGCACCCCGGTCGACTGCCAGGGATCCGGCGGCGTCCTCGTCTTCGCCGCCGATGTCACCGACCACGCCGAGGCGGCCGAGCGCCTTCGCACCAGCGAGCGCAGACACCGCCAGACCGCCGTCACCCTCCAGCGCTCCCTGCTCCCGCAGGAGCTGGAGCAGCCCGACGATCTGCGGGTCGCCGCCACGTACCAGCCGGGCGGCGAGGACGCGGCGGTCGGCGGCGACTGGTACGACGTGATCACGCTCGGCGCCGGGCGCACGGCCCTGGTCATCGGCGACGTCATGGGCCGGGGCGTCCGTGCCGCCGCCGTCATGGGCCAGTTGCGTACGGCCGTCCGCGCCTACGCCCGGCTCGATCTCCCGCCGCACGAAGTCCTCCAGCTGCTCGACGGACTCGCCGCGGAGATCGACGCCAGCCAGATCGCCACCTGCGTCTACGCCGTCCACGACCCCAATGAGGGGCGGCTCGTGTACGCGTCCGCCGGTCATCTCCCCATCCTGGTGCGCGCCGAGGACGGCTCGGTCCAGCGCGCGGCGGACCCGACGGGCCCGCCGCTCGGCACCGGCGGCTGGCTGCACTCCTCAGGTTCCATCCCGCTCCCGCCCGGCTCCACGGCCGTCCTCTACACGGACGGCCTGGTCGAGCGGCGCGACGAGGACATCGACGAGGGCGTCGCCTCCCTCGAACGCGCCCTCTCGGGCGCGAAGGGTTCACCCCAGGTCGTCTGCGACCGGCTGATCCGCTCGCAGGGCGTCGCGGCCGACCATGACGACGATGTCGCGGTGCTCGTCCTGCAACACCCCGCCCGCACCGGCCCGGACGCGGAGCTGTTCCACAACGCCGCGCTCGATCTGCTCGGCGGCATCGAGGCCGCCCCGCGCGCCCGTGCTTTCGCGATGGGGGTGCTCGCCTCCTGGCGCTTCCCCGTCGAGCTGCGCGATCTGGGCGTGCTGGCCACCAGCGAACTGGTCGCGAACTCCCTGCAGCACGGCACACCGCCCATGCGCCTCAGACTCCGTCGTACCGACCGCCGGCTGATCATCGAGGTGACGGACGGCGACGACCATCTGCCGCGCCGCCGCCGCGCCGAACCGGCGGACGAGGCGGGCCGCGGAATCTCGATCGTCGCGACGATCGCCTCGTCCTGGGGATCACGCCGTACACCGGGAGGTGGCAAGGCGGTGTGGTGCGAATTCGCCCTGCCGCACTGACCGCCACGCCGGTCAGCTGGCCGGCGCCAGAGCGGCCTTGGGCTCGGTCTCCGGCTGGTGCCGGACGACCACGCGTGAGGCCGGTACGAGCGCGGGCTGGTCCTGTACGGGGGTGAGCTGCCGCCCCAGCCGGAGGGCCAGCACGGTGATCCCGAGCGAGAACAGCACGAACGTCACGATGTACGGACCGTGCAGCGCGGCCCCCATGGGACCGCCCACAGCAGGACCGACGGCCAGCGCGAGCTGCTTGACCAGCGCGAACGCCGAGTTGTACTGCCCGACCATCGACGCCGGGGCCAGATCCGCCACCAGCGGAGCCACCGTCGGCGACAGCATCGCCTCACCGAGGCCGAACAGCGCGTACGTCGAGATGAAGGCGACCGTCGCCACCATCTGACTGCCGTGCCCGAGCCCCGCGTACCCCGCGATGACCCAGGCGAGAGCCCAGATCAGCCCGACGGCCGCGATCACCCGGCTGCGCTTGCGCCGCTCGACCAGCCGCAACACCACGAACTGAGCGATCACGATCACCGCCGTATTGGCGGCCAGCGCGATCCCGAGCGTCGACGGGTCGATCCCGGCCGCCTCGGTGCCGTACGCGGCGAGCCCCGACTCGAACTGCCCGTAGCAGGCGAAGAACAGCACGAACCCCAGCACGCAGAGCTGAAGCATGGCCCGGTGGCTGAGCAGCGCCCGCATCCCACCGCCTCGGCCACCGGAGGTGGCGTCCTGGGGCCCGGCCGTCCCCGCGAGGGCGGCCGGCCGGGGCAGCCGGACGGTAAGGGCGATGCCGGCCAGGACGAGGAACATCACGGCCTCGATGGAGAACAGCAGAGTGAAGCTCCCCGGCCTGGTCTCGTCGACGAGCTGCCCGCCGATCAGCCCGCCGACCCCGAGCCCCAGATTCGCCAGAAAGAACTGTGTCGCGAACGCCCGCGTCCGTGTCGTGGGCGACGAGCACCAGACGATCATCGTGGCCAGGGCCGGCTGCATGACGGCCGTACCGGCACCGAGAAGCGTGGCCGACAGCACGGCCGCCGGAACGCTCCCGGACACCCCCATGGCCAGCGCGCCCACGGACGCCAGCACCGCGCCGCCCACCAGCACGGGCAGCGGCCCGCGCCGGTCGATGACCCGGCCGGTGAACGGAAGGACGACCAGTGCCGCCATGGCGAAGACCGCCAGCACGGCACCGGCCGTACCCGCACCCAGGTCCCGTACCTGAGCCACATACACATAGAGATACGGAACCGTGAACCCGAGCCCGAACGCACTCAGCGCGTTCCCTGCCTGGATCCGGCGCATCGCCGCGCCCATCGCCCTGGTCACACTCACCTGCCTCAGAAGATCGAAGAACTGAAGTTTGAAGACTTCAAAGCTAAAGTTAGAGCTTTAACAATACACATCGAAGGACTTCAACGCCAGTAGAGGTGCGTGGCATACTGCCCCGATGTCCGACACCCCCGAGAAACCCGGCAGACCGGATCTCCAGGAGCCGAGCCTCGACGAGCAGATCGCCGCCTATCAGCGCGAGTTCCGGGATCTCGACCCCCAGGTCGAGCAGATCGTCTCGGCGCTCGGCAGGCTGAACCGCCGCATGAACGTGGCGTACGGACGGCAGCTCTCCGACCTCGGTATCAGCAACGCCGAGTGGGAGGTCCTCAAGACCCTCGTGCTCGCCGGAACCCCCTACCGCCTGGGCCCGGGCGAACTCGCCAAGCGCCTCGGTCTCACGCCGGCCGCCATGACCCACCGCATCGACCGCATGGCGGGCGAGGGCCTGGTCACGCGCGACCGCGACGAGAACAACCGCGTCCGCGTGATCGTGGAGCTGACGGACGAGGGCCGTACGAAGTGGCTCGCCGCGATGAGGATGGCCTCGGACTTCGAGGAGGAACTGATCCAGGATCTGTCCGGAGACGAGCGCGGAGTCCTCGGAGAGATGCTGATCCGCCTCCTGCGCCGGGTGGAACACGCCCAGCCGGACGCCGGCGGACGCCTGACGGACCTGGACTAGGTCCTGTCTTCAAAGTAGCGCCGTCCGCCCGGAGGGCGGGCTCGGCGGCGGTCGGTGCGTGCGATCGCAAGGCGGAGGGTCGCCCCAGTA